>DASPMH010000214.1:0-3473 GCA_035627175.1 Terriglobales bacterium
CGCGCGGCGAGTTCCTGCTGAGCCTGAATGTTCCTTTCACAACGAGTTACGTGGTCAACAACCCATCGCTGTTCGGTTCCTTGGCCGGGCCGCTGGCCAATAAGCAGCGGTACCGCCAGTCGGGCTATGCCCAGATTAACGCCACACTGAACTGGACCGACCCCACAAATCGTCTGTCCCTCGGCATTTTCGCGCGCAATCTCACGAACGAGCGGTACTTCATCCTCTATTCGAGCAGCGGCGCCTTCGGTGACTATGCAGTTACCGCCAACCCGCGAGTAGTCGGCGTGCGTGCGGGCTACACGTTCTGACCGGGCTGAGCGAAACCGCATACTATCTGCAAATCGGGCCAAACGGTGCTTTCGCTCATCGCTGCGACCGTTTTCTCCCACGGGGGAGTGAGCCGTAAGATCCAGATTTTGCATTGAAGAGTCGCTGGCAGGGCGCTGTCGTGATACAGGCAGCAAATGGCCGCCTGCCAGAAGGAGCACTGGTGCCGATCGTCTCGAACAACGTTCTGGTGCCAGGGCGCACGGTCGCGCTCAGCCCCTTTGCGCCATTCCGGGAGGCCGGGACGGATTACGAGGCCCCCCAAGTCGGCGGTACGCGCGCTTCAAATACTGGAGCTAGTGGCACGCAGCAGCAGTGCAGTGCGCGCCGTGGAGGTGGCCGGGATACTTGGGCTGAGCGTCCAGTGCCAACGAACTGTTGAAGGCGCTTGTCGATCGCGGGTACCTACTGTTCGATCCAATTGGCAAGCGCTATGCCCTGGCCCCTAGGTTCGTGTTCCTGGCAGACGCCATCGAGCGACGTTACTCCGCGAGCGGCGGTCTCAGGCGCTTGATGGCCGGACTGCGGGACGCGTTCAGCGGCGTCATCGTGCTTTCTGCTCCGCAGGGCGCCTATATGCAGGTTCAGGACTGCATGCCGACGCGCCCAGCTCCGTCGCAACGGCCTTTCGCAGCCTACGAGGAGATCGGCTTCCAGGTGCCGACTTTCGGCACCTGCACCGGCGCCGCGTGGCTGATCACCCGCAGCGAACGGGAAATCCGTTCGTTGACCAAGCTCTGCCGCCGCGAATTGGGGTCCGCCGCCGCCGATCTCTCCGGCATGCTGGCGAACCTTCGCGAATTCGCCTCGCAGGGATATGCATTCGGGGGGATCAGCGAGGATGACCGCTGGCGTGCGCTCGCCATGCCGCTGCCGCCATCATGCGACGGAATCGTCCTGGTGATCAGCCTCTATGGCGACCGGGCCGTCATGGAAGAGGGCCGCGACAGGCTGGCGGGCCTCATCCGCGCGGGGATCGCAGCCCACCTCTCGACCGACGAAGGCTAGCTCAGACGATCTCCGCGATGCGCCTCGCGGCAATGTCGCGCAGCTCGTTGGCCTTGATCTTGGCCGTGCTCGTCAAGGGCAGCTCGTCTTCGCGCAGCAGCACGATCCGTCGGGGCACCTTGTAGCTCGCGAGGCGCTCCGCAACGTGGGCTCGTACAGCTGCTTCGTCGAATTGCGCGGCTTCGCGGGGGACCACGCAGGAGACCACGATCTCGCCCAGCAGGGGATCAGGAACGCCCACCGTTTTGCACAGCTTCACCGCCGGGTGAGTGCCGAGCACGACGTCGATCTCCAGCGGCGAGACGTTGGCGCCGCCGCTCTTGATAACTTCAGCGATGCGGCCTTCCCAGAACAGCCGGTCGCGATCGTCGATGTAGCCGCCATCGCCGCTGCGATAGTAGCCGTCGGCATCCAGCGTGTCGTCGGAGGACACGCCTGCATATCCGCATAGCCGCGTCGGGCCGTTGAGAGCGATCTCTCCGCGCTCGCCCCGCGGGAGGATTTCGCCGCTTTCAGGATCGACGATCTTGATGCGATTGCCGGGAAGCGGCCGCCCGCTGCTTCCGGCGACCTCATCGGCCGGCGTATCGATTCCGAAAAAGGCGACGGCGACGGTGAACATCTCGGTTCCGCCGTACAACGCGGTCGGTTGAACCCAATCAGTCGCTACGGTCGGGTGGCGACCGGCTGCTGGCGTCGTGTCAACATAGCGCAAGCTCGACAGATCGGCGTTTTCCCACGCAGGCGATTGCTCCATCTGAGCCCATTGGTGCGGCATGGCGCTAGGAAAAGTGATCCGCTCGGCCTCCATCAGGGCCAGCGCGGCGGCCGGGTCGAAGACGCTCTGCATAACCAGCGTGCCGCCGCTCCACAGCGTTCCGCCCAAGACCATGGCGAAGGGTCCCGACCAGAAATAGCCGTTCGCGCACCAGCTACGCAGCTCGCCAGAGAGCCCGTAGAGTCGCGGCCAACGGCACAACTGGATCGCCACTGCCTTGTGGTTCGAAAGCACGCCCTTGGGCCGGCTGGTGGAACCGGACGAAAACAGGATCGTCGCGAGATCTCCCGGCGAAACGCTTTCGGTCATCGCCGCCACGAGTTCGGCGGAGATTGTCTGGCCGGCAGCCAGGAAGCGACTCCATCCCTCGATCGCGCCGTCTTCGCCCTCGAGATCGACGGCGATCAATCGCCGCAGATGCGGGAGGCGCACGCTGGTGAGCGGCATCGGCGCCGACAGGGAAGCTTCGGGAACGATCGCGCGCATCATATCGGCGAAATCCTTCTTCGCCACCCGTCGCTCCAGCAACAGGTGCGAAACTCCCGCCAGTCCGAGCATGTATTCGAGCTCGTCGGCGGTGGCGAAGGTAGTAATCGGGACCGCCACCGCCCCAACTAGACCCGATGCAAAGATCGCGGCGATCAGCTCTGGCCGGTTGCTCATCAGGACGCCGACGCGTGTCCCCTTACCGACGCCCGCCGCGACGAGCGCTCGGGCGACGTCCTCCGTCCGATCCCAAAGCTCGGCATAGGTCCAGCGGACAGTGTCCCGGGGATGGACGAAGGCCACCGCCTCGCGCTCGGCATAACGCGCGCAGACGGCGCGGAGAAAAGCGGGGGTTGTCCAGGCCAGGATGTCGGGATCGCTCTCCAGCGCAGGGCCTTCAAGATAGGACATGCCCATTCGCGTGCTCGGCTCGCTCATACCAGGTGCAACCCGCCGTCGACCGTCAGTACTTCGCCCGTGATGTAGCTGGATCGTGCAAGGAACAGCGTCGCGTCGACCATCTCCTCCACCGTTCCCTTGCGCGCCAGCGGAACGCGATCGAGCATCGGCTCATAGCGCTCGTGCAAGGCCGGAGTGTCGGTCAGCCCTGGAGACAGCGCGTTGACCCGAATACCGTCGGCCGCCCATTCCAGTGCGAGGTTGCGCGCCAGGTTGACCACGCCGGCCCGCGCTGCGCCCGAGTGGGCGAGCTGCTCGGCCGCGCGCTGCCAGAGGTTAGCGACGATCAGCACGATCGCGCCGCGCTGCTTGCGCAGGGCGCCGTACAGCTGGCGGCACAGGAAGAAGCTGCCGTTGAGGTTCGTCTCCACGACCGCTTGCCAGCCGTTGCGGCTAAGCTCGGCGGCGGGTT
>DASPMH010000215.1:0-2652 GCA_035627175.1 Terriglobales bacterium
TTCCAATACTTGATCTGTTCCGCGTTCGGTCCGGCTGCCTCGATGGTCATCGCCGGCATATGGCAGCGGCGAAAAGGGTAAGTCAACTTCACCGAGCCGTCGAACCATTGAAATGAGCGCCGAAACTCGGCACAAGGCCGCGCCATGGGGCAGCTCCTGCTGTGGTGGTTGATGGTCGAGGTGATGGGCCTGATTGGGCTGCCGCTCACCTTCCGCATCTTCTCCGCCCGCGCCAACCACGGCTTCGCCTTCGCGAAGGTCGTCACGCTGCTGCTGATCTCCTACGTCGCCTGGATCCTCGGGCATCTCGGGGTGCTCAGCTACCCCGCCAGCCTGATGGTGGCGATCGCGCTCTATCTCGGCCTGAGCCTGTACCTGCTGATCTCCTCGCGCGAGGCGATGCTGGCCTGGCTGCGCGGCGGCGGGCTGCGGGCGATCGCCCTGCATGACGGGCTGTGGACCTTCGGCTTCCTGTTCTTCGCCTGGCAGCGCTCGCTCGCCCCGGAGATCATGGGCGCCGAGAAGTACATGGATTTCGCCTTCTACAACTCGCTGATGCGGACCGAGGTGATGCCACCGCCGGATCCGTGGATGTCGGGCGAGACCTTCAATTATTACTATTTCGGCTATCTGATGATGGCGAACCTCGGCCGCCTGGTGCCGATGGTGACCCAGCTCTCCTACAATCTCTGCGTCGCGACCTTGGGCGGGCTCGGCTTCAGCCTCGCCACCGCGGTCGGCTTGATGCTGACCCGCAGTCTACCGTTCGCCCTCCTGACCGGGGCGATGATGACGATCCTCGGCAACCTCGACGGCGCCCTGCAGTATTTCCAGAAGGGCACGGTAATGGGGATCGACCTGTGGCGCTCGACCCGGGTCGTCGGCGGTGACTCGACGATCAACGAGTTCCCCTACTTCACCATCATCCACGGCGACATGCACCCTCATTTCATCGTCTTGCCAGTGGCGATTCTGTTGTGGGCGCTGTTGAGCGATCCCGACCGCCGGCCATCGGCGCCGGGGGCGCTGTCGAGCTCGCGCGACGTGCTCCATTACGTCCCGATCGTGCTGGCTCTGGCCTCGTCGATCGTGATCTCGCCCTGGGAGCTACCGGTCAGCGCGATGATGACCTTCCTGCTGCTGCAGCGTGAGGTGCCGTGGTGGCCGCTGCTGTCGTGGGCGCGCATCCGGGCGGGCATCGCCACCGGCGTCCTGCTCGGCATCTCGTATCTGTTGTACCTGCCGTTCTATCTGCGCTTCACCGCGCCGCCGGGTGGCGTCGGAATCAAATTCGCGACCACTTCGCTGTTCCAGTTCTTGACTGTGTTCGGCGGGCTGCTCGGACCGGTGGCGCTGTATCTCGCCTATCAGGTCAGTAAGACCTCGGTGCTGGCGGTGCGGCGTGAGGTGCTGCATGCGCTGGCGGCGGTCGGGCTGCTGGCGGTGCTGGTGCTGGCACTGGCCGGGGGTGGCTCGGTCAATCTGGTGTTCTTGCTGCTGCTGGCGTTGATCGGTGCGGCGCTGGTGTCGGCTTATCGGGGCGACTCAGAGGAAGATGCTCAAGGGGGAGGGGATCAGAGGATTGTTTCGCTGCTGGTGCTCGGGGCGCTGGCGGCGCTGCTGGCTTGCGAGCTCGTCTATATAAAGGACGCCTACGGCGACAAGCTCTACCGCATGAACACCGTGTTCAAGCTGTACTTCCAGGCTTGGATCCTGTTGGTGCTGGCGGCGCCGTGGTGCTGGCAGCAGCTCTTGGTGCGGCGCGAAGTGCCATCGCTGTGGCGCAACCTGTCGATGGCCGTGGTCGGGGCCTTGTTGCTCGCCTCATGCGCTTATCCGATCGGGCGAACGATGACGCAGATGGCGCATCGGCCGGTGCGCACGCTCGACGGCAACGAGTATCTGCGCCGCGACCACCCCAACGACTTCGCTGCGATCGAGTGGCTGCGCACCAATGTCGCGGACATGCCGGTGATTCTGGAGGCGACCGGCAATCCTTACTCCTACTATGCGCGGGTCTCCTCCAACGTCGGCGTTCCGACGGTGCTCGGTTGGGCCAATCACGAAGGGCTGTGGCGGGGCCACGATCAGATCGTCGGCCAGCGGCGCAGCGATGTGACGCGCATCTACAGCGCCCGCAGCCTCGCCGAAGTTCAAGCGCTGCTCGACCGCTATCAGGTCGAGTACATCGTCGTCGGCGAGGTCGAGCGCCAGGACTACCCGGCGGAAGGCCTGAACAAGTTCGCCGAGCTGCGCGAGGTATTTCGCTCCGAAGGCAGTCGCGGGTCGGGCCCGACGATCATCTATCAAAGGTAAGGAGCGGGTGATGGACGTCCTCTCCGGAACCAAACAGATTGCCGCTCGTGGCCATTCGCATGCGCCGGACGAGGCGGGCGATCGCCGGCCGCTGTGGTGGTACGCCCGGTTGGTGCGCAACCTCTGTCCCGGCGGCGGCCGGCTGTTCCATTGGGGATGCGGCGACGGCGAGCTGCTCAAGCAGGTCAGCGGCCACTTCGAAGCGTACGGTTACGACGACGCCGCGCTGACCCGCCATCGCTGCCGTACCAATGTCACCGATGCGGTGGTGCTCGAGGATCCTACCGAGATTCCCGACGAATCGATCGACGTGGTGTTGTGGCTCGGTGCAATCCA
>DASPMH010000216.1:0-2672 GCA_035627175.1 Terriglobales bacterium
GCATGGATTTCCCGGTGGTCAGTAAAGCGAGCGCCGTCTTTCCATAGCGACGGGTTTGGGTCAATTGCAGCTGAGGCAGCTCGGCGACCGGCTCGTCGACATGGTGCTCCGCCATGACCCAGGCTTCGGGCGCGAGCAACCCTGACGAGGCGAGATTCGCAAGGGTGGTCGCGATCAGTCCCTTGCCGTACGGCGGGTCGAGCAGGACACCGTCGAACTGCGCTCCCTCCGCCTTCAGTCGCCCGAGAGCGCGCGCTACCGGAGCTTGCATCACCCGCGCGCAGCGGCGAAAGCCGCAGGCGTCGATATTCTGCTCGAGCAGCCGCTGCACGGTCGCCGATTGCTCGACGAAGACGACGTGCGCGGCGCCGCGGCTGAGCGCCTCGAGGCCGAGGCCGCCGCTGCCGGCAAAGAGATCGAGGATGCGGGCACCCTCGAGGCTGATGCGACTGCCGAGGATGTTGAAGATGGCGCCGCGCACCTTGTCGGACGTCGGCCGCACACCGTCTCCGGGGACGGTGCGCAGCCTCCGACCTTTGGCGAGCCCCGCGATGATCCGCATGGGCTCTGGCTTTCGCCGCGGCTTACACTTCGCTCTTGATGCGCATGCCGTAGAACGAGCGGTAGACGAACACTGTCGAGATGAGGAAGAACACCACCGCCAGCGTCAGGCTCCAGCCGCGCGGTAGCGTGATCGCGAGCTCGACCGCCAGCAGGCCGAACAAGGTGGTGAACTTGATCACCGGATTGAGCGCGACCGACGAGGTATCCTTGAACGGATCGCCGACCGTGTCGCCGACGACGCAAGCATCGTGCAGCGGGGTTCCCTTGGCCTTGAGCTCGGTCTCGACGATCTTCTTGGCGTTGTCCCAAGCGCCGCCGGCATTGGCCATGAAGATCGCCTGGTACAGACCGAACAGCGCGATCGAGATCAGGTAGCCGATGAAGAAGAACGGCTCGGCGCAGGCGAACGCCAGGGTCGAGAAGAAGATGGCGAGGAACAGATTGAACATGCCGCGCTGAGCGTAGAGCGTGCAGATCTCGACGACCTTCTTCGAGTCCTCGACGGAGGCCCGCTCGACTCCTTCGAGCTTGATGTTGGCCTTGATGAACTCGACGGCGCGGTAGGCGCCGGTCGCCACCGCCTGGATCGAGCCGCCGGTGAAGAAGTAGATCACCGCACCGCCGGCCACCAGGCCGAGCAGGAAGGGAGCGTGCATTAACGACAGGTAGCCCATGCCTTCGGTCAGACCGTTGGTCAGGGTCATGATGATCGAGAAGATCATCGTCGTCGCACCGACGACCGCAGTACCGATCAACACCGGCTTGGCGGTTGCTTTGAAGGTGTTGCCGGCGCCGTCGTTCTCTTCGAGATAGTCCTTCGCTTTGTCGAAGTTCGGAGAGAAGCCGAAGTCCTTCTGGACCTCCTGCTTGACGTTGGGAAGGGTCTCGATCAGCGACAGCTCATAAACCGACTGAGCATTGTCCGTGACGGGTCCGTAGGAGTCGACAGCGATCGTCACCGGCCCCATGCCGAGGAAGCCGAAGGCGACCAGTCCGAAGGCGAACACCGGCGCCGGGGTGATACCGCCGGGCTGAATGAACAGACCTTCGACGCCCTGGGTGCTGATGCCATAGGCGAGCGTCATCAGGCCGAGGATGACCATTCCCATCCAGTAGGCGGAGAAGTTGCCGGCGACCAGGCCCGAAATGATGTTGAGGGAAGCGCCGGCCTCGCGCGAGGCGGCGACCACTTCGCGGACGTGACCGGATTCGGTCGAGGTGAAGATCTTGATGACCTCGGGAATGACCGCGCCGGCGAGGGTGCCGCAGGAGATGATCGCGGACAGCTTCCACCACAGCGTGCCGTCGCCGAGATCGGGAATCAGGACATAGGAGACGACGAAAGTCAGCGCGATCGAGACGATCGAGGTCAGCCACACCAGCACGGTCAGCGGCTGCTCGAAGTTCATCTTGTCGGCATTGCCGTGGGTCGACTTGGCGATCATCTCGTTGATGCCGTACGACAAGGCGCTCGATACGACCATCATCAGACGCATGACGAAGATCCAGACCAGCAGCTGCACCTGCACCGCGGCCGTCGGCACGGCGAGCATGATGAAGGTGATCAAGGCGACGCCGGTGACGCCGTAGGTCTCGAAACCGTCCGCCGAAGGGCCGACCGAATCGCCGGCATTGTCACCGGTGCAGTCGGCGATGACGCCCGGGTTACGCGCATCGTCTTCCTTGATCTTGAAGACGATCTTCATCAGGTCGGCGCCGATGTCGGCGATCTTGGTGAAGATGCCGCCGGCGATGCGCAGCGCGGCCGCGCCGAGCGACTCGCCGATGGCGAAGCCGATGAAGCACGGTCCGGCGTAATCCGCCGGCACGCCCAAAAGGATGAAGAGCATGATCGCAAGCTCGACGACGATCAGCAGCATGCCGATCGACATGCCCGCCTGCAGCGGGATCGAGTAGGTCGGGAAAGGCTTGCCGCGCAGTGCCGCGAAGGCGGTGCGCGAGTTGGCGAAGGTGTTGACCCGGATGCCGAACCAGGCGACGCCGCAGCTACCGGCGATGCCGACCAGGCTGAAGAGCAAGATCACCAGCACCTTGAACCAGCTGAGATGCTCGCCGGCGTGATCGACCGCGAGGAACTTGAAGTAGAC
>DASPMH010000217.1:0-5390 GCA_035627175.1 Terriglobales bacterium
GAACTATTCGGAAATTCCGAATAGTTCGTTTAGAGGGCTCCCGACAGGTCACCCGCGAGATTGACCACTACAGCCTCGACGCGATTTTGGCCGTCGGCTACCGCGTCCGATCCACTCGCGGCATGCAGTTCCGCATCTGGGCGACGGAGCAGCTGCGCGAGTACCTCGCCAAAGGGTTCACCATGGACGACGAGCGTCTCAGGAATCCGCCCGTCGCCGGCTCTGGAGTTCCTGATTACTTCGATGAGCTCCTCGAACGCATTCGAGACATTCGTGCGAGCGAGCGGCGCATGTACCTGCGCGTGCGCGAGATCTTCGCGCTTGCCTCCGACTACGACCCGAAGCGCTCGGAAGTCGCTTCGTTCTTTCAAACCATTCAGAACAAGCTCCACTTCGCCGCCACCGGTTACACCGCCGCTGAGTTGATCGCGGCTCGTGCCGACGGCGGCCAGCCGAACATGGGTCTGACTACTTGGAAAGGCGACGTCGTCCGTAAAGGCGACGTCACAATCGCCAAGAACTACCTGAGCCAAGAGGAGATTGCGGAGCTCAACCGAATCGTCACCATGTGGCTCGACTTCGCCGAGGATCAGGCGCGCCGCCGTAAGCAGGTCTTCCTCAAGGACTGGGAAGCCAAGCTCGATGAGTTCCTCAGATTCAATGAACGCACCGTATTGACCAACAAAGGCGGCGTCAGCAAGGCACAAGCGGACCAACGAGCGGAAGCCGAATACGAGATGTTCGCATCCCGACGACGAGCGTTGCTAGAGGCCGAGGCGGAGCTGTCACAGAGTCAAGGGCTCGAAGATGCGGCCAAATCCCTAGCCAAACCCATCGCACTGCCGAAGTCGCGACGCCAAAGAGATCGGCCATGAAATGTTCGATGTGCGGCGGAATCATGCGCCCGACAGGAACAGACCTTCCGTTCATCACCGCCGCGCACACCATCGCGATTCTGAAGGACATTCCCGTGCTGCAATGTGAACGCTGCCCCGAGCACCTTGTCGACGACTCCATCATGGCCCGCGTTGACACGATGCTCACCGGGATCGACTCGTCGGTCGAGCTGACGGTCATCCACTATCCGGCTTAGCCTGGCGGACGGAGCACACCGGATGAAGCTACAGTTCGAGCCCAAGCTCGACTTCCAGATCGACGCGATCGAGGCGGTCTGCGACCTGTTTCGCGGGCAGGAGATTTGCCGCTCCGCCTTCACCGTCACCCACGATCCCAACGATCCCCAGGTGCGGATGGCCTTCGCTGCTAACGACTTAGGCGTCGGCAACCGCCTCACCTTGCTCGACGACGAGCTGCTCGCCAATCTCAATCAGATCCAGATCCGCAACGGCATCCGCCCGTCGGAATCGCTCGACTCCGGCGACTTCACCGTCGAGATGGAGACCGGCACCGGCAAGACCTACGTCTACCTGCGCACCATCTTCGAGCTGAACCAGCGCTACGGCTTCACCAAATTCGTCATCGTCGTGCCCTCGGTCGCGATCAAAGAGGGCGTCTACAAGACCCTCGACATCACCAAGGACCACTTCAAAACCCTCTACGCCGGCGTGCCCTTCGACTACTTCCTCTACGATTCGAGCAAGCTCGGCCATGTCCGCAACTTCGCCACCAGCCCCCACATCCAGATCATGGTGGTCACCGTCGGCGCCATCAATAAGAAGGACGTCAACAACATCTACGGCAAGGGCGCCAACGAAGACACCGGCGGCGAAAAGCCAATCGATTTGATCCGATCGACCCACCCGATCTTGATCGTCGATGAGCCCCAGAGCGTCGACGGCGGCTTGAAGGGTCAGGGCCGGCAGGCGCTCGAGGCGATGAACCCGCTCTGCACCCTGCGCTACTCCGCCACCCACGTCCACGCCCATCACATGGTCTACCGCCTCGACGCCGTCGACGCCTACGAACGCAAGCTGGTCAAACAGATCGAGGTCGCCGCCGCGACGATCGAAGAGGCCCACAACCGGCCTTACCTCCGGCTGGTCGAAGTGAAGATTCACAAGGGCTCGATCTTCGCTCATGTCGAAATGGACGTCGAATCCGGCGGACGCGTCCGCCGCCGCATCGAGCGTGTCCACGACGGCGACGATCTGTATCAGACCTCAGGCCACCGCGCGGTCTACACCAACTGCACCGTCGGCGAGATCCGTGTCGAGCGCGGCAACCAGTTCCTCGAGCTGCGCCACCCCGGCGGGACACAGTTCCTCCGCCCCGGCGAAGCCTTCGGCGATGTCGATCCGCTCGCGATCCAGCGCCAGATGATCCGCCGCACCATCAAAGAGCATCTCGACAAGGAGAAGCGCCTGCGGCCGCAGGGCATCAAAGTCCTCTCGCTGTTCTTCATCGATTCGGTCGAGAAGTACCGGCGCTACGATGCCGACGGGAACCCGATCAAAGGCGAGTACGCCCAGCTCTTCGAGGAAGAGTACCGCCACCTGGCCAAGCACCCGGACTACTCGACCCTGTTCGAAGGGGTCGACTTGTCGCGCTCGGCCGATGAGGTCCACAACGGCTACTTCTCCATCGACCGCAAGAAGATCCGCGGCAAATCGGTCGAGATGTACCGCGACACGCGTGGCGATACCCAGGCGGATACTGACACCTACAACTGGATCATGCGTGACAAGGAGAAGCTGTTACTGCTCGACAACCCGTTGAAGTTCATCTTCTCCCATTCCGCCTTGAAAGAAGGGTGGGACAATCCGAATGTCTTCCAGATCTGCTCGCTGCGCGACATGCGCAGCGAGCTGCAGCGACGCCAGACCATGGGTCGCGGCCTGCGCATCTGTGTCAATCAGGAGGGGCAACGGGTCCGCGGCGACATCAACCGGCTGACGGTGATCGCTTGCGAGAGCTACGAGGAATTCGCCGAGAAGCTGCAGCAGGAGATTGAGGAAGAGACCGGGATTCGTTTCGGCATCGTCGAACAACACCAGTTCGCCGCCCTACCCCGCAGCGACGCCGAAGGCGTCACCGAGGTGCTCGGCTTCGAGCAATCGAAGCTGCTGTGGCAAGCGCTCAAAGAGGAAGGGTACATCGACGCCCGCGGCAAGGTGCAGGAGCCATTGCGCCAGGCGCTCAAGAACGAGACCCTGTTGGTGCCGCTCGAATTCCTGCCGCAGCGGCCACAGATCTACGAGATTTTGCGAAAGCTCGCGGGCAAGCTCGAGATCAAGAACGCCGACGAGCGCCGTCAGGTCCGGCCGCACCAAGCCGTGCTGCACAGCCCGGAGTTCAAGGCGCTGTGGGACCGCATCAAGCATCGCACCACCTACCGGGTCAATTTCGACAACGCGAAGCTGATCCGCGACTGCACCAAGGCGCTGGCCGACGCACCGCCGATCGCCAAGACCCGCCTGCAGTGGCGCAAGGCGGACATCGCGATCGGCAAGGACGGCGTGGCGGTGACCGAGGGTGCGTCGGCGGCCACGGTGGTGATCGACGAGCGCGACATCGAGCTACCCGACATTCTCACCGAGCTGCAGGACCGCACTCAACTGACCCGCCGCAGTATCTGTCGCATTTTGATCGAGAGCCGGCGGCTCGACGACTTTGTACGCAACCCTCAGGCATTCATTCAGTTAGCGGCGGAAGCGATCAATCGGCGCAAACGTTTGGCGGTGGTCGACGGCATCAAGTACCAGCGCCTCGGCGACGAGCACTACTATGCTCAGGAGCTGTTCGAGACCAAGGAGCTGACCGGCTACCTGAAGAACATGCTCGCCGAGACCAAGAAGTCGGTCTACGAGCACGTCGTCTACGACTCCGACACCGAGGCCAAGTTCGCCGACAGCCTCGAGAAGAACGAGGCGGTCAAGGTCTACGCCAAGCTCCCGGGCTGGTTTGAAATCTACACCCCGCTCGGCGGCTACAACCCCGACTGGGCGGTGTTGATCGAAGACGAGCGCGGCGAGCATCTGTACTTCGTCGTCGAGACGAAGTCAGGCCTGATGCTCGGCGACCTGCGTGACCTGGAGAAGGCGAAGATCGAGTGCGGCAAGGCGCATTTTGAAGCGCTACAGGTGTGCGAGACTCCGGCGCAGTACATCGCCGCGCGAGACCTCAACGACGTCCTCGAAAGAGCTCACGAGCATCGAGCGTAAGCGATACGATTCTCCACCTTCGGGGCATTCCACCATCACCAGGAATCATCGCCCATCGGGTGAACACCGAGCGGGGCCCGCAGTGGGAGAGAGGGTGGACTCGGGCAGCGTCGCAAAATAGCGATCCGGTCGCTTCGGCGATGAGAGCCCTCGCCGGGTCGCAGCGACGAAGTGACGGCGAGTTGCGGTGTAGAGGGAACCACGTGCGAGACACGGTGAAGAGGCGGCGATCAACGACCGGTGCAGAGCTTACCTAAGAGCCCGCAGCCGGCGCCATCGGTGGCGCGAATTGTCCCCTGGAATGGCGCGCACGGTCCCTGGTTCCGGATCGCTCAGGAGACTACCAACTCCTGTACGGAGGGTAACTCGATGAAGAGCTTCGTTGTGACGATCGCTTTCGCTCTTGGTTGCGTAAGCAGCGCGAGCGCACTGACCAGCCAAAACTACAAATGCGCTGAAGGCAAAGCGAAAGCGTGGGGCAAGTTCGAGAGCTGCGTCAACAAGGTTGTCGCCAAGTTCTATAAAACAGGGTCGATGAGCGACCTGCGCAGGTGCCGGACGAAGTACGCCGCAGCGTGGACCAAACTGCAGCAGAGCCTACCCAACGCGCCAGCCTGCCAGCTGCCTCGCCTGACCGATCAAGGGGCTACGGTGAAGGACAACTTCACCGCCTTGGTTTGGGAGAAGAAAACCACCGAGCCTCTGAGCGGCGAGAATCCAGCGGATCCCCACGATGTCGACAACCTATACACCTATTGGATCAGCGAGCCGGGAGCGCCCCGGCCCAATGGGACGGCGTTCACCGTCTTCCTCGCCGAGCTGAATGGCACGGGCTTCGGTGGTTCGAACGGCTGGCGAATACCGACAATCGCGGAACTGCTGACGCTGCCGCTGATCGAGGAATCGTGTCCCCCGGATTGCCATCTCGACCCGCTCTACGGCTCGTTTTCCATTTTCGATTCCTACCTGAGCAGCACCGAATCTCTCTATGCTCCCGACTTTCCAGAGGTCGATCAAACGATCGCGTACATGAACTGGGTCGCCACCAACGGAGCGATCATGTACCACGACGGAAAAAGCGCGGGGTTATATGTTCGCGCGGTCCACGGCGGTCTGTGAATGAGATTGACTTGCGGCTACCCGGGCGCAGGCGGTTTGGTCAGTGGGAACGTGACTCGACCACGTCACGAGCATCGCCGGTAAACAAGCGTTCAGATCAACGCTAGTGGGTTGCTGTCGTCGTCGTCTGCGATGCCTATTGTATGCCGT
>DASPMH010000218.1:0-13895 GCA_035627175.1 Terriglobales bacterium
CCTCCCGGTCCGCGAATTCCAACCGGGCTGCTTCATCATGTTCGCCACCAAGAATGGCACGGTGAAGAAAACCGATTTGATGGCCTACGCCAACCCGCGCCGGGCCGGCATCATCGCGATCACGCTCGACCAGGGTGACGAGCTGATCGGCGTGCAGCTCACCGACGGCAAGCAGGAGATCATCTTGTCGACCAGCGCCGGTCAGGCGATTCGCTTCCCTGAGGCGGACGTGCGGCCGATGGGCCGCGGCGCCGGGGGCGTGCGCGGCATCAATCTCGATGCGGGTGACCTCGTCGTGGGCATGGATGTCGTCGAGCTTTCCTCGACGCTGCTCGCCGTCGCCGAGAAGGGCTACGGCAAGCGCACCGCAATGGAGGAGTATCGCCGCCAGAGCCGCGGCGGCAAAGGCATCATCACCATGAAGACCACCGACAAAACCGGGCCGGTGATCGCGGTGCGCATGGTGGCCAACGACGACGACATCATGCTGATCACCGACGGCGGCAAGGTGATCCGCACTCCCGTCCGCGGCATCTCGATCATCGGCCGCAACACGCAAGGTGTCCGCCTGATCGACCTCGCCGAAGGCGAGCGCGTCGTCGGCGTCGCCAAGCTCGCCGAGAAGGAAGAGGACGAAGCCCCCACCGAGCCCATGTAGCTGCCGCCGGTAGGCGGCGGCGGTCTACAAGCAGCTCGGCAGGTCGGGTGGCTCGCAGAAATCCCCCGCGCCTGCGGCGCTGCCCCTTTGGCAAAGGTGGCGCAAACTCAAAGAGGTGCGCCGGGATTTGTCGTTGCCAGGCGCGGCGCTTACTTCTACGATGGCTGGCGATGGCGGGGCGGAGGTTGGTGGACCGCGCAGCAGCGGCGATCGGGGATCTACCCGGCGTAGGCGCCAGGCCTTTGTCCGGTCCCATCGGCAATCGGCGCCACAATCGTCTCAAGACCCCCGCGCGCACGGAACGGCGCTGGCGCTGGCAGACCGCGCTGCGGGTGCTGCTCGAGCTCGGCAGCCTCGCCGGTACCGCCTTGCTGGTGATCCTCTTCTCCCTCGGCCGCCTCGCCGACTGGTTTTCGGGCGACTCCTTCTGGACCCACACCGTTCCCTTCGCCGGCAGCATCCTGCTGATCGCGCTGGTGCTCGGAGGTCTGGCGCGGCTCTGGCTCCCCTCGCGGCGCTGGCTGTTGCAGCGCTGGCAATGGCTGCCGGCGATGTTCGCCGCCGCGATTGCCGCAGGCGCCGGCTGGGCCGCACGCCAGCCGCAGTTCGATCGCGAGCTCAACCACCTGCAGACGATGATCGGCGGCATGGTCGAGGTCGAGCGCATCGCCATCGCCCATCAAGTGTATGCCGCCTACCGCCGTGCCGATCTCGCCGATCTGATGGTGGTGCTCGAGCGCGCCCGGGTCTACGAGCCGACGGTATTGGAAGCGGCCGCTGCCTTCGACGTCGATGCGGAGGTGCTGATCGGCGTCGGCGCGACCGAGTCTTCTTATCACCCGCGCCGCAGCGCCGACGGCGGCGAGGGGCTGTTTCAGATCACTCGCCCGCCCGAAGCCGCGGTGCGCGACGCGATCCGCCGCCTCGGCGTCAAAAAGCTCGACCCGGTCAACCAGCGCCACAACGCCTTCGTCGGCGCGGCGACGCTCAAGCGCTACCTCGACGAAATGAAGGGCGACCTGTTCCTCGGCCTGCTCGCATACAACATCGGCCCGCAGAACGGCGGCCTGCGCTCGATCATGAAGAAGTACGGCGCCAAGGATTTCGTCACCATCCAGCCCTACCTGAAGAATTTACCGCGCGATTACCCGATCCGCGTTCTGTCGGCCGCGCTCGCCTACCGCCTGTGGAAGACCGAAGGCAAGCTGCGCCGTTACGAGGAAGGCGACAACGCGATCGGCATCCAAAAGATTGGCGTCCCCGGCCTCGACCTCCGCCCCAAGGCCGTCGCCATCGAAAACGCCGTCACCAGCAAGTAACACCCACCCCGCCTCCGGTTGTAGGGCGCGCTCTCCGAGCGCGCCGGCAGGCCGCGCCCCCCGCCCCGGTGCACTCAGAGAGCGCACGCTTCAGCGCCGTAGTAGCGCGCCCTGATCGCTAAGTGCCTTACCTGGGTCGACAGAGGCGCGCTGCGGTGCCGATACTGTTCGCAACCACCACGCGCAGGAGGGCCCGATGCCTAAGCCAACATCGTCACCAATCACCAGAGCCACCTGCACTCTGCTGATCGGCTTGATAGCCGTGCTCGTTCCGATGCTCGCAGCTGCGGCGGCGCCAGAAGCGTCGCTACCGCAGGTTGTGGTGAGCGGTGGCGGCACGGGTCGCACGATCGCGTGCGGGCAGACCGTCAGCGGCCAGCTCGAACCGACGGATCCGCAGCTCCAGGACGGCACCAGGTTCGATAGCTACGAACTGGTGCTCGCCGAGCGCAGCGTTGTCACCGTCGTCATGACCGCAGCGGGGTTCGAACCCGACGTCATCGCCAGAGACGGCGAGGAGGAAGCCGCGAGTGGCACTCCTCCCCTGCGCTTCACCCTCACCAGCGGGAGCTATTCCATCCTGGCGAAGAACGCCGTCGTCATCCCAGCGGGCACCTATGGGTACGATCTCTCCGTGCTCTGCGAGCCGCCGATCACCTACCGCCTCGAATGCGGCCGTACGATCGCAGCCGCGCTCGAGCGAGAGGATCCCGTTGGCGAAAACGACGCGCCGGTCGACTCATATCGATTGCGCATCTTCCACCAAGGCACCATCTCCCTCCAGCTGACCGCCGAGGGTTTCGCTCCGCAGCTGATCCTGCTCGACCCCGAGGGCGATACCGTACGCGCCGGCCCACCACCGCTCGAGGTCGCGCTCACCCCCGCCGAATATCGCCTTCGGGTCAGCTCATCGCTGCCGTTGTCGGCAGAGAGCCACGACTACACGCTCTCGCTGAGCTGTACGGGGACGGACGCCGAGGAGATCCGCTGCGGCGAGACGGTCAATGGGAGTTTGAATCCCGGCGATTTCCAGCTCACCGACGGCACCTGGGCCGAAACCTATCGACTGGTGCTCGCCGAGGGCGCCACTTTAGGCGCGACGGTCAACAGCCCTTTCGTGCCCTGGGTGCTGTTCGACGATCGCGACCTCGAGACGTTTACCCAGGACGTGCCGCCGATCGCGGCCTCAGTGGAGGCGGGGACGTACTACATCACCGCCAACAGCTTCCAGCCGTTGCCGCCAGGAGATCACCCGTACGCGCTGACCGTCACCTGCGGCGCCGGCGGTAGTTGTGTCGGAGACTGCAACGGCGACGGCCAGGTCGATGTCGCTGAGATCCTCCTCGGCGTCAACGCCGCCCTCGGCCTCGCCGCCGTCGGCGATTGCCCGGCGCTCGACAGCGACGCGGACGGCGAAATCGTCGTCAGCGAGATCATCGTCGCGGTCAACGCGGCCCTCTCCGGCTGTTAGCCCGCCCTCCGAACGGAGACTTGCGTCCAACGGCTGCGGACACGTAAGGGGTGCCGAGATGACGAAAGATGATCTGCGGCGCCGGCGCCTCGAGGTGTTGGCGGTACACTTCCAAGCCGAGGTCGATCACGACTGGGATGCCTGTCTCGCTACTTTCAAGGACGTGCCGCGCTACGAAATCGTTCCGACCGCGCAGATCCACGAAGGCCGCGACGCCGTGCGCGCCTACCACGTCGCGCAGCGCACCGCTTTTCCCGACCAGCGCCATGAGAATGTCCGCATGCATGTGGCGGACGACGACACCGTTGTTGCCGAGTTCGACCTGATCGGCACCAACACTGGGCCATTCATGGGACTCGATGCCACTGGCAAATCATTCCGCTTGCCGGTGATCGCGGTGTTCGCCTTCGACGGCGAGCGCATTACCAACGAGCGGGTCTATCTCGATGCCGCCAGCCTGCTTCGGCAAATCGGCCGCACCGAGGTGCTCCCTCTCGTCGGCACCGAGAACTTCGCGGCGAAGGAGATGCGCGGCTGAGGCCGGTTCTTCGCCGGTGCGAGCTTTCGCGCGTATTCCGTAGGCCTCTTGTGGATTTTCATGATAATCCGCAAGCCAGCGTATGTACCCGCGCCTGCTCGATCTGCCGAAGCTGCTCGCCAAGAAGTCCCACTTCCTGTTCGGACCGCGGGCTACCGGTAAAACGACGCTCATCCAACACACGCTTCCCGAGGCGCAGGTCTTCGACCTGCTCCACGCTCAGACGCATTTGCACCTGGTGCGCAATCCGAGCTGGCTCGAGGAGTCGATCACCGATCCCTCTCGCTTGGTCGTGATCGACGAGGTGCAGAAGCTGCCCGCCATTCTCGACACTGTGCAGCGATTGATCCAGAGCAAGAAGGTCACCTTCCTGCTCACCGGATCGAGTGCCCGCAAGCTGCGCCACGGCGGCGCCAATCTCCTTGCCGGCCGGGCTCGCGAGGCGCGCTTGTTTCCGCTGACCTATCGCGAAATCGACCGCTTCGACCTGCTGCGCCTTTTGAATCACGGCGGCTTGCCGGATCTCTACGACAGCAGCGAGCCGGAGGAGGATCTGGCGAGCTACGTTTCCACCTATCTCCGTGAGGAGATCAAAGCGGAGGCGGTGACCCGCAACGTAGGCGCCTTCGCCGAGTTCCTCGATGTGATCGCACTGTCGAACGGCCAAGAGGTCAACTACGAGGGTTTTGCCTCCGACCTGCAGATCTCACCGGGCACGTTGAAGAACTACCTGCAGATTCTCGAGGACACACTGATTGGCTTTCGACTGCCGGCGTATACCAAGACCGTCAAACGCAAGGCGATCAGCCGATCGAAGCACTATCTGTTTGATCTCGGCGTGACGCGCTTCTTGGCCCGCAGCGGAGAGATTCGTGAAGGCAGTAAGGCGTTCGGCGACGCCTTCGAGCACTTCCTGATCATCGAGCTGCGCGCGTATCTCTCCTACATGCGCAAGTCGGCGCCGATGCAGTACTGGCGTTCGCTGAGTAAGCTCGAGGTGGATCTGGTGCTAGGCGACGAGATAGCCGTCGAGATCAAAGCGACGCGCCAGGTGTCGGATAAGCACCTCAAGGGTCTGCGCGGCTTGCGCGAGGAACGTCTACTGAGACGTTTTCTTGCTGTTTCGCTCGATCCGATCGAGCGACGCACGGCAGACGGGATCGAAATCATGCCCTGGCAGCTCTTCCTCGATCGGCTCTGGTCGAACGACATCATCTAAAATAGCCCCACGCCCCCAAGCCCCCAGGTCCTCAAAGTCTCCCTCGCGTAGTCCGCCGCACATTGCGCCGCATCAACTCCGGTGCGATCGCGCGGACGAGATAGCCGGCGGTGATGAACCGCGGCACCGTCACCTCTCGTTTGCCGCGGGCGAGACCAGCGATGGTGGCGTCGACAACCACGCTCGCGGAAATCATCGTTCGCTTCGCGACCTCAGGCATGCGGGCGCGCGCGTCATCGTCGAAGAAGGCTGTGTCGACCGCTCCGGGACATACAGTCATCACGTGCACGCCGGCGTCTTCCACCTCGAGCGACAGCGATTCCGCCAAGCCGACGAGAGCGAACTTCGAGGCGACGTAGACCGACTCGTCCGGTACCCCGATCTTGCCCGCCACCGATGCCATGAACACGATCCAGCCGCGCCTGCGTTCGATCATCTGCGGCAGCACCGCCTTGGTCCAATAGATCGAGCCGAGCAGGTTCACCTGCAGCAACCGTTCGATCTCATCGAGCGAGAGGTCGACGAAATGCCGGTGGTGGCCATGACCCGCGTTGTTGACGAGCAAATCGACGGCACCGAAGCTCGCCTGAGCTCGTTCGGCCGCGGCAAGTACATCCCTGCGTACCGCGACATCACAAGGAAGCGCGATGGCCTCTCCGCCGGAACGGGCGATCTCATCCGCAACCGACTGCAACGGCTCGACCCGCCGCGCCACCAGCGCGACGCGCGCCCCCTCGGCCGCCAGCCGCAAAGCCAGCAGTCGCCCGATTCCCGCCGACGCCCCGGTGACGATCGCCACCTTGCCGCGATAGTCACGCAGCGCCGCCACAGCCCTCACAGGGTCTGGTCGAGATCTTCCTTCGCCGGCGTGAACGACTCGACCTCGACCTCCTCCCCGGTGCGCGCCGCGTGGTAGACCGCATACGCCAGCCGCTGCGCCTCCAGCCCTTCGCGCAACGAGGGGGAAGGCTGCTTGCCTGCGGTCAGGGCTTCGATGAAGGCCAGGTCCTGCACCAGGTACGCGGCGCCGAACCAATCCCGCAGCGGATGATCCGCAGCATGGTGCTCGGCGACGAAGCGCGCCACCACCTCGTCCGCCGAAATCGTCTCCGCTTCGCGGTCGCCGAGCTGATGAATCACCTCGCCGTGCATGTCGTGCTCGCTGGCGATGAAGGTGTTCTGACAGAAGATCTCCAGCCGGCGATTCGAGTGTCGGCGCAGGACGTTGTGCCAGATGTTGATCAGCTGGGCCCGCAGCCCGCTCGCCATCTCGATCTCGGCCGCGACGTAATCCTCGATGCCGGCATGGCCGGCGAAGTTTCGCTCCCAGGCGCGGACCCGCGCGATCGGTCCGAAGAACCAGGTGAGAATGTCGAGGTCGTGGACGCCGTGCTCGATCAACGTACCGCCGGCGCTGATGGTGCGATCGGCGCGCCAGCCACTGTCGTGAAAACCGCGGATCGGAAAACACTGATCGTCGCGGAACACCGTCGCCAGCGGCTCGCCGGTGCCGGGCACCTGCAGCAGCGAGCGCATCACCGTGTAAACCGGCGAGTAGCGCAGCACCAGACCGATCTGGGTCTTACAACCGGCACGTTCGGCAGCGGCGACCATCCGCTCGCCTTCGCGGTAGCTCATCGCCAGCGGCTTCTCGCAGAAGATGTCGAGTCCACGCTCGGCGGCGGCGTGCACCATCGCGGCGTGATGGCGCGTCGGGGTGCAGATGAAGATCGCCGAGGGCTCGCCGTGCTCGAAGAGCTCTTCGGCAGAGGCGAAGGCCATCGAGTATCCGTACAGCTGCTGGAACAGCTCCCGGCGCGAGGGGTCGGGGTCCGCCACCGCCGCGAGCTCGACACGCCCGGGCAGCTCGCGGGAGATTTGTTGCAGAACGGCGGAGTGGGTTGCGCCGATGACGCCGGCGCCGATCAGGCCGATGCGGACCATCCCCGCATCCTGCGGCGACCCGGGGGTCACGTCAATTCAGCTCCTTGCTGCTGTAGCCGAGGATGCGCCGGGCGACGATCATCAGATTGATCTGCTGGGTCCCTTCGAAGATGTCGTTGATTTTGGCATCACGCATCCACTTCTCGAGCAGCAAAGTGCGCGAATAGCCGAGCGGACCGAGCAGCTCGACCGCCTTCTGGGTCACCTGGGTCACCGCCAGCCCGGCTTTGGCCTTGGCCATCGACGCCTCGAGGTTGTTGTGCATGCCTTGGTCCATCATCCAGGCCGCCCGCCAGGTCAGCAGCCGCGCCGCCTGGAGACTCGCTTCCATGTCCATGAAGTCGCGCTCGAGCGTGGTCAGCTTGGCGTTGGCGGTGCCGTAGCGGATGACGATACCTTCTTTCTCGAGCGTCTCGCGGACGAAGTCGACCGCGGCGCGGCCGATGCCGATCGCGCTGGCGGCGACGATCGGGCGGGTCGCGTCGAAGGTTGCCATCACGCCCTTGAAGCCCTGGCTCGACTCGCGCTGCACCTCAGGGCTGCCGAGGATGTTGTCGAGGGGGATGCGGCAGTCCTCGAAGACGATCATCGCCGTGTCCGAGGCGCGGATGCCCATCTTGTCTTCGCACTTCACCACCGTCATGCCGGGAGTGCCGCGCTCGACGACGAAAGCTTTGATCCCGGCACGGCCGGCGGACTTGTCGACGGTGGCCCAGACGACGACGAAGCCGTCGGATTTCTCGGCCGCCATCAGTCCCGCGGTGACGAAGATCTTGGTGCCGTTGATCACCCAGTGATCGCCGTCGCGACGAGCGGTGGTCTGGATCGCCGCCGAGTCCGAGCCGGCGCCGGGCTCGGTGATCGCCATCGCGCCCCACTTCGGCTCGCCCTCGCTGAAGCGCGCCAAAAAGCGCTTCTTCTGCTCCGGCGTGCCCGCCGCCGCGACCGCGGCACCGCCGAGGCCGGCGTTGGGAATCGAAAGGTAGATGCCGGCGTCGCCCCACGACAGCTCTTCGATGGTGACCGCGGAGGCAAGGAAGCGCTCCGACGGCCGCTTCGCTTTGCCGCTCTCCTTGTCCCCCATCGCACCGGCACCGGCGAGCGTGCCGCCGCTGGCGCGCGAAGCGTCCCACGCCATCTGCAGGAACTCCATCGGCTTCTCGTGCTCGCGCTCGTCGTATTCGCGCGAGATCGGCCGCATGAACTGCTCGGCCATCATGTGGAGCATGTCACGAGTGGTCTGGATCTGTCCGGAAAGGCTGAAGTCGATCATCGGTTTCTCCGCTGTTGCGCTGGGTCAGACCGTCGCGAGGCCTTCGAGCACGGCGAAGCCTCTACCGTTGCGTAGCCACAGCTCGACCGGATGCTCGCGGATGTAGCCGTGACCGCCGAGCACCTGTACGGCGTTGTCGGTCACTTCGAGCACCATTTTGTCGGCGTACTGCTTGGCGAGGTACGACTCGCGCACTGCCGGCAAGCCTTGATCGAGTCGCCACGCCGCTTCCCAACACAGCAGACGGGCCGCATCGATCTCGATCGCCATCTCGGCGAGCATGAAGGCGATCGCCTGCTTCTGGCCGATGGCGACGCCGAAGGCGCGGCGGTCCTTGGCGTAGTCGCGAGCATACTCGAAGGCGGCGCGAGCGACACCGACGGCCATCGCCGCAAGGGCAACGCGCGAGTAGCTCATCGCTGCCGCGAAGCCGTTGCCGTCGCCCTGGCCGATGCGTTCGGCGGCGCCGACGCGGCAATCCTCGAGGCTGAGCTCGTAGGTAGCCAGCGCCTTGAGACCCATGTTCTTCTCGCGCTCACCGATGCTGAGACCGGACGCCCCCTTCGGCACGAGGAAACCGGCGACGCCGTCGTAGCCGCTGCCGGTTTGGGCGTAGACGACGATGTGCTCCGCTTCGGCGGCGAGCGGGACGTAACACTTGCGGCCATTTAGACGGAAGCCGTCGCCGGCGGCGCTCGCCGTTGTCTTCAGCTCGGCGAGATCGAAGTCGAAGCGCGGCTCCATCACCGCCGCGGTGCCGGCGACGAACTGCTCGCCGGCGTAGGCGGGAAGAATGCGCTGTTGCTGCTCGGCCGTACCGCACGCCAGCAGCGGATAGATGACCAGCCGCGGCGCGAGCAGATGGAGAGCGATGGAAAGATCGCCGTAGGCAAGCTCCTCGGCGATCAGCGCGCCGGTGACGGCGGAGCGCGAATCGCCCGCGCCGCCGAACGATTCGGGGATCAGGCTCTGCACCAGCCCGAGCTGCCAGCCTTCCTGAATCAGCTCGGCCGGGATCTCACCGCTCTCATCGGCGTGGTGCGCTGCCGGACGAACTTTGTCGGCGGCGAACTGCGCCACCATGTCCTTGATCAACTGTTGCTCTTCGCTCGGTGAGAAACTGACCATCACTCCTCCACCATGGCTGCCCGGCGCATCGAGGGTCGCGGCCGCCGTTCCCCCGGGATGACAAATGAGCGGGGACTAATATGGCCCCCCGCGACAGTCAATGAACGGCGAGTCTGTGGAAAATCGCTGTAGCGCCCGCTCTCCGAGCGCGCCGCGGGCCGGCCCGCCTAATCAGGCAGCCCGGCCTTCGAGCTGTTCGACTCGGCGGGTGAGCTCGGCGAGATGATCGCGGTCGACACGGTTGCCGACGACTTCGAGGGTCAGCAGGCTCAGTTGCGAGGTGATTTGATCGAGCCGCGCGCCTTGCTGGTCGATTCGCGCGGTCTGTGAGTCGATTCGACTGCCCACCTCAGAGCGCGTTTGGTCGATTCGATTGCCCAGCTCGGCGCGGGTTTCGCCGGTTCGGTCGACCAGTTCCGCACGGGTTTGGTCGATTCGATTGCCCAGCTCGGCGCGGGTTTCGCCGATTCGGTCGACCAGCTCCGCACGGGTTTTGTCGATTCGGTCGACCAGCTCCGCGCGAGTTTCGTCGATTCGGTTGCCCAGCTCCGCGCGAGTTTCGTCGATTCGGTTGCCCAGCTCGACTCGGGTTAGGTCGATTCGGTTGCCGATCTCGTCGATGCGGCGACTCTGATCGACCAGGTGTGCATCGATCCCCTGAAATCGATCGCTGAAGTCATCTATCCGCTGTTCGACCGCGCTCAGGCGAGAATCGATCTTGCCAAGTTGGCCGCGGATGCCATGGAGCTCGGGCAGGATCAGGTCCTTGATCGCTGCCGCGATGTTGTCGCGCACCGCCATGTGAAGGTCAGTCTCTCGCTGCGTCGAGCGATATGCAACAGCCGAGCGTTGGTCGGTGAAATCACGAGCGCCTATATTGACAAGTATCGATACAGCCTCCAATATCGATCCTCATCGATATAGGAGGTCTGTATGTCACGTGTCCAAGTCGCTCTCAATGTCGGCAACATCGACCAGGCGGTTGCCTTCTACAGCCAGCTCTTCAACACCGAGCCCGCCAAGCGGCGGCCCGGCTATGCCAACTTCGCGATTGCCGATCCGCCGCTGAAGCTCGTCCTCATCGAGGGCGTCGGTGAGCCCGGCACGCTCAATCACCTCGGCATCGAGATGGGTTCGACCGGCGAGGTCACCACCGAGGGTGTTCGCTTGAAGAACCTCGGCTTCGAGCTGCGCCATGAGGACAACGTTACCTGCTGCTATGCGGTACAGGACAAGTTCTGGATCACCGGCGCCGACGAGCGCGCCTGGGAAATCTACACCGTCCTCGCCGATGCGCCGGCGTCGGTTCAGACCGTCGCGCCGCCACCGACCCAGTCGGCTTCGAGCTGCTGCGGGCCCTCGGGATGCGCCTAAGCGAGCCGGATGAAAAAGTCACCGAGCCCGAAGTCGAGCTGTTGCACGCCGGTACTTCACGGCAAGCTCAAGAAGGCCGATGCCGAGCAGCTGGCGCAGGGTTTCAAGGCGATCGCCGATCCGGCGCGGCTCCAGCTGCTCAGCTTCATCGCCGCCCAGCCGTCGGGCGAGGCCTGCGTCTGTTATCTGACCGAGCCGCTCGAGATCAGTCAGCCCACCGTCAGTCACCATCTGAAGGTGCTCTACGATGCCGGCCTGCTCGAGCGCGAGCGGCGCGGCACGTGGGTCTGGTATCGCATCGTGCCCGAGCGCTTGGCGGTCCTCCGCGATGCGCTCGCCGTTCCCAAGATCTCAGCCCCGCCACAACCGAAACCCGTCGCGCGCGCATGACGGCTCGATTGCCTCCTTTGACCTTTGACAATCTTTGACCGAGCGGGTTGCGCTGGGGCGGAGGCACCATTAGAGTAGCGGCCGCTTCGGAATTTCTTCTTCGTGCCGATCCGCAAGCCTTACGGGGGCGAAATGGGTTCGACGGGAGGTAGGAAAACCAAAGTCGCGTGTCCGGGATCCTGGGTACCGGTCAACAACCCCGGGGCTGCTTAACTGCAGACGAACCTTACGCACTGGCTGCTTAATGCAGTCACGTCTGACCCGTTCGCGCCCGTAGGGCGGAATCAGGCGTAAACAAATCGGGATAAGCGGCAGCGCGCGCTCGAGCGCCGCCGACGAAAACCTAGAGCTAGCGAGGTGAGGATCCTGCTCCTGGGAGCCGCGCCGAGCGAAATTTAAATCAGAGAGCTACACACGTAGAAGCTGAGGCAATCCCCTTTCGGACGGGGGTTCGATTCCCCCCGCCTCCACTTTTCGCAGCGACGCGAAGTGCCCTCCGACATCGACCAGGCGTTCGGCCTGAGCTTGCTTGAGCGCATCTCGAGAGTGGCGCGATAGCGCCCAGTCGCCGCGCGCCGCTCCGACCCGGCGGTACTGAGCCGGCGCGGGCGCCGTCGAGCACCGCTCGCCACTACGGCGCCGATGCCGTCAACAACGCCCGCCCTGGCGCCGCACTACCGCTTCGTGCGGCGATTTCTGGAACGGGCCGAATTCCCAACCCGCGATCAAGCAGATCGACCCGCTGATCGTTGAGCTGACCCAGTATCGCGATCTCATCGCCCTGTGATTGACCAAAATCCACTTGCGCGACCGTTCGCCAACTCTCGCACCGGCGCCTGCTCGGCAGCCGCGAAGTAGCGCTCTGCGTCCGGCAGCCACGCATGTAAGTTCGCTAGACGCGTGTTTGGGACGGGATGGGTCGACAGGAACTCTGGCGGGCTTTCGAGACGATCCCGAACGCCGTTCGAATCGTTTGCGGGCGTCCCCCGCATAGTCCTCTACGATAATCTTCGCAGCGCCGTGCTCGAGCGTATCGGCCAAGCGATCCGCTTCAATCCCACACTGCTCGAGCTCGCCGCCCACTACCGGTTCGAGCCACGCCCTGTCGCGGTCGCCCGCGGCAATGAGAAAGGACGGGTCGAGCGCGCCGCCGTTACATCCGCGACAGCTTCTTTGCGGCACGGGCATTTGTCGATCTCGACGACCTCAATGCGCAGGCCGCGCTGTGGTGTGACCAGATTGCTGCCGAGCGCCTATGCCCGGAGGACCGCAGTCGCCGCGTGGGCGAGGTGTTTGCCGATGAACGCGAGCGCCTGCTCGCCTTACCCCCCAATCCATTTCCCTGCGACGAGCGCGTACAGGTGGAGGTCCGGCGTACTCCCTACGTGCGCTTCGATCTGAACGACTACTCGGTGCCGCATACCTATGTGCGCCGCAGCGTCGAGGTGCAGGCGACTCTCGCCGCGGTGCGGATCGTCGCTGACGGCACCAAGGTGATCGCCACTCATGCGCGCAGCTGGAGCCGGGGCGAACAATTCGAAATTGCCGACCACGTCGCGGAGCTGCTCGCGTTCAAGCGCGCCGCTCGCCATCACCGCGGCCTCGACCGCCTCCATCACGCCTGTGCTCATGCCGTCGCTTTCTTCAATGCCGTGGCTGAGCGCCAAGGCAATCTCGGCGCCGCCACCACCGGACTCACCAAGCTTCTCGACCTCTACGGTGCTGGCGCCGTAGACGAGGCCTTGAGGGGCGCGCTGCAAGCACAGGCGCCGCACCTGGCCGCGGTCCGTCAGCTCCTGGAGCAAGCGCGACACGCCGGAGATCAGCCGCCGCCGATCGCGGTGGCGCTGCCCCCAGACCCGCGCCTGCGCGACATCGTCGTGCATCCCCATCCGTTGACCACCTATGACCAAATCCGCACGGAGACCGAAGATGATTCCACCGCCGCATGACGACGATGCCTGCCGCTGCGCACTGCGCCGACTCGGCCTATTTGGCCTGCTCGCGAACTGGCAAGAGGTCCGTAGCCTCGATTGGCTACCTGCCGTAATCGACTACGAGCAGCGCGAGCGCCAACGGCGCTCGCTCGAACGCCGCCTGCGCTTCGCGCGTCTCGGGGCCTTCAAGCCGTTGAGCGATTTCGATTGGCAGTGGCCCAAGAAGATCGACCGCGGCGCGGTCGAAGAGCTGTGCTCGCTCGACTTCATTACGGAGACGGCCAACGTCGTCCTGATCGGTCCCAACTCCACCGGCAAGACCACGATCGCTAAAAACCTCGCCTACCTCGCCTTGCTCGGTGGCCACACCGCCCGCTTCACCACCGCCAGCGCCATGCTGAACGACCTCGCCGCGCAGGACTCCGCCGCCGCACTCACTCGCCGCCTGCGCCACTACTGCCGGCCCGCTCTCCTGGTCTGCGACGAGCTTGGCTATCTCTCCTATGATTCGCGCTATGCCGATCTGCTCTTCGAAGTCGTCACTCGCCGCTATCAACAACGCTCGACGATCATCACTACCAACAAGCCCTTCTCCGAATGGAATCAGGTATTTCCCAACGCAGCCTCGGTGGTCACCATCATCG
>DASPMH010000219.1:0-2350 GCA_035627175.1 Terriglobales bacterium
CGACATCCGCAGCTTGCCCGAGATGCTGGCGCGCTGGCCGGTCACCTGGGTCAACGTCGACGGCGTCGGCGACGTCGAGGCGATGAAACAGCTCGGCGAGGTTTTCGATCTGCATCCGCTGGCGCTCGAGGACGTCGTCCACGTGCACCAGCGACCGAAGGTCGAGCCTTACGCTCACCACCTGTTCATCGTGCTGCGCATGTCGTGCGTCGGCGAACACTTCAACAGCGAGCAGCTCAGCATCTTCCTCGGTAAGAACTACCTGCTGACCATCCAGGAGCAGCAGCCGGGCGATTGTCTCGAACCGGTCCGCAGTCGCATTCGCAGCGGCAACCGCCGGGTTCGCGGCGCCGGCCCCGATTATCTGGCGTATGCGATCATCGATACGGTGATCGACAACTACTTCCCGGTAGTCGAGCGCTACGGCGACCAGCTCGAGTCGCTCGATGACATGGTCGACGAGCCGCACGAGACCACGATCCGCAAAATCCACGACATCCGCCACGGCTTGCTGGTGCTGCGCCGGACGGTCTCGCCGCTACGCGAGGCAATCAATACCCTGCGCGCCGACGACTCGGGCCTGCTGACCGACGACACCAAGCTGTATTTGCGCGACTGCCACGACCACGTCGTCCACCTGGTCGAGAACATCCAAACCTACCAGGAGATCAGCAGCTGGCACATCGAGGCGGCGCTCTCGAGCCTCAACTTCCGCTCGAGCGAGATCATGCGGGTGCTGACCCTGATCGCAACCATCTTCATTCCGTTGAGCTTCATCGCCAGCGTCTACGGGATGAACTTCTCTTCGTCGCGCTCGCCGCTCAACATGCCCGAGCTCAATTGGTACTTCGGCTACCCCTTCGCGCTCGGCCTGATGGGAGTCACTGCAGGCGCCCTACTCTATTATTTTCGCCGTAAGGGTTGGGTCTGAGGTGAAGGGCGCAGCCCTGGTGGCCGCCGCGATCGGTCTTCAAGTTGCCGCCGCAGCGGCCCAGACCGCGGCGGCGGCGTGGTCGGAGCTGCCCAGCGCCCGCCGCAGCGGAATGTTCGCGATCCTGCTCGATGACGGCACCGGCGCGGGGGCAAGCTCCGGGTTGGGTGCGATTCTCAGCGAGCGCGGTGTCCCGGTGGCTCGGTGGGACTGTGGCCACTACCTGGCCGCGATCACCACGGCGGAGACGGCGGCGAGCGCCCTGGCTAACGCCATCGAACACTACAGCGCGCAATGGCGCAGCCAACGGGTGTTGCTGATCGGCCAGGAACGATGCGCCGCGATCCTGCCGCTACTGTTTCAGCAGCTGTCACCGGCGCAGCGAGCCAAGGTAGTGCAACTGTCCCTGCTCGATCCGACAGCCTCTCTGCCCACGCCCTTGCTGGCGGATCGAAAGGCACTCGTCGCGTCACTCAACCAGGTAGGCGGCGCGGGAGTGCAGTGCCTGTCGACCGCGGCCAACGCGATTTGTGACTCAACCGAGCTGACCGGAGCAGAGAAATGGGCGGTCCCCTCGAACTCCGAAGGAATCAGCCACAGCGACATCGCACGGCGCGTTCTCGCCGGTGCTCGGCGGCGCAGTGGCGGCCGCAATCAATCGCGCCAGCGATAATCCCCGCGCCTGCGGCGCTGAGGCTTTCGTCGGCGAAAGCCTCAGCCCTTTGGGAAAGGGGGTGACTTGGTTAGCCGCTGGCGCGTGCTAAGCGGTCGCCGAGCCAGACCCTGGCGACATCGTCGTCTTCGATCCCCCAGACGGCGCTGTGCAGCCGGCTGACCATCTCGGGATCGAGCAGCAGGTCGCGCCGCTCGAGGTTGTTGAGAGAGCTCGGTCCATGCTGCAACAGGCGGGCGCAGGTCTCCTCGCGGCGGGCGCGCACCTCCGGCGCGAGCGATCGGGGGGCGCCGAGTAGTGCCCGGTGGATCGCGTTGGCGAGAGGATCGACGATCACCCGCACGAAGCCGTCGCGCTCGACCGGCGGCAGACTGGCGCGCAGGTTTTCCGCGGCTGCGATCTCGCGATGCAGGTCACGCAGCTCGACCGGCGCTTCCTTCTCTTCCGGAATCAGCAGCAGCCCCATGCGCCGGGCGCGCTCACCGATGCGGGCACGGCTCGCCAATACCGACACCGGAATCGAGACGATCAACGCCCCGACGATCGGGATCAGCCACCAGAAGTAGGCGGGGTTGAGGCTGTGCACGCCGATCGCCCACAGCGTTGCAATCACCGTATCCGAGCCGTGATGGCGCAGCGCTTCGCGCCAGGTGGTCTCCGAATCCTCGCGCGTTTGCGACTTCCACCCGACCGTGCGGCCGAGAAGGTTGGTGATGACGAAGCGGGTGTGGAACGCCATGCGGATC
>DASPMH010000220.1:0-3246 GCA_035627175.1 Terriglobales bacterium
TGTTGCAGAAGTTCGGCGTCCCGGCCGGTATAACGATCGGGGCGCTGGCGCTGAAAACGACGCGGTTGGCTACGCTGGTGTCGGAGGTCCACACCACCCCGCAGGTCGTAGTGATGGTCGCGTCGCTGATGTAGCCGGCGACGTTGCCATCGTCGATGCAGGTCGGCAGCAGCGACAAGCACTGATTGCCGCCACCGCAATCGGCGTCGACGTTACAATCAGCATTGAAATTGTTTGAGCAGCCTTTGTTGCGGCAATCGAGACCGAACGCGATGCGTTCGATGGTGAGCTGAGTGCCACCTTGGATGCTGCCTGCGCCGATACGAACCTGAACGCGATCGATCGAACCGATCGTATTGAAGTCGGGCACGTTGACGTAGGCGATCTCGAGACTCGCGTTGCACGTATTCTGGGCGTGAACACTGAAAGGTGCGGCCACCACGGCCGCGGCCAACAACAACACCCCGCCACCCAATCGAGTCAATCCGTGAAGTATCTTCATCCCACCTCTCCTTACACGCCGAGCGCGTCTCCAAGGTACCTGTCGGTGAATCTCCGCATCGTAGTGCAGCGAATCCAAAAAAGTCCGTGCGTACTAATCACAACGGCAAACAACGGTCAACCCAAAACACGGCGACGAGCCTCAAGTTTCTCGCTGCGTGTGGCGGAATCGCGCTCCTTGATCGGCCGCCGATGTTGCACCGCTGCGGCACACAAATGCGCCGTCGTCGCGTTCGCAACGTTCGCTGGCGTGCGCGTCATCAGCAACCAGTCTGCGCTCCTATCGAATGTTGCCTTGGCGCATTGATTGCTGATGCGGGAAGTCGCTAAAGGTTTCTGCACCTGATGTTAAAACGCCTCGCCTGCATCGCTTTGCTCTGCGCCGGTCTTTTGGCCTCCGCGTCGAAAGTCTACGGCGCTGACGCGGCGGAGCTGATCGGTTTCATCGCCGACGTCGGCCAGGGCAAGGACGTAGTCTATGACGCGGCCAACAAGCGCGCCTTCGTCGCCTCGGTGCAGTTCGGCCTGACTATCCTCGATCTGCACACTCCGGCTGCCCCGGTCGTCCTCGGCGCCGCCAACCCGTCCTTCACCGGTGAACAAGTAGCGGTCTCGGGCGATCTGGCCAGCTTGATTGCCTCGAGCTCGGGCCTGACCATCGTCGACATCACGGATCTCGAACGGCCGCTCCCCACCGGCGGACTGTCAGGAACCTACCGCGCCGTCGCGATGGCGGGGAACCACGTCTACCTAGCGCAGACCATCCCAGGGAACCCCGCGACCACCGATTTCGTCATCGTTAGCGTAGCCGATCCGTCTCAGCCACAGGTCGTCGGACGGCTAGGCCTTGGCTCGGTTTCGGTCGGTGAGATCGAGATCGTCGGAGCGTACGCCTATGTCGCGGCAGGCACCGCCGGGGTGCATGCGATCAACATCTCGACTCCTTCTGCGCCCCGCATCAGCGGCACCGCCAAAACGTCCGAAGCCGCTTTCTGTCTCTCCGTCGACGGTCGCTACGGCTACGCCGGGACCAATAGCACCATCGCCGTCATCGATTTCGTCTCGCCGGGCAGCCCCAAAATCGCAACCACCATCGCGACCGGCGCAACTCGCATCAAGGCCGCCGACAACCGTCTGTATGCACTCAAGGGCATCCAGCTGAAAATGTACGATATCACCCTGCCCCTCGCGGCAATGCCGCTCAGCACCACCGGCAACTACAGCGCCCAAGGATTGGATGCGAGCGGCAAGGTGTTGCTACTGGCAACGCCCGATACCGGCATCTCGCCGAGCCGCGGCGGCCTCTATGTCCTCGACAGCACCAGCGCTGTGCCGGTGACACTGGCCAACGTCTTCCAGGGTTTCGACAACTGGACCGTCGCCGCCAACGACGACGTGGCGCTGGTCACTGCCAACGCCTCCGGATTGCGGCTGATCGACACAGCCGATGCCGCCCGACCCCGCGTCGTCGCAGCGATGTCCGGGACCTTCCGTGCCAGCACCATGAGCGACAGCCATGCTTTCGTCTCGCAGATCATCCCGGGCAATCCCGGCACGACCGACATCGTCGCCATCGACATCGGCAGTCCCAGCTCGCCTAGCATCAATGGTCGCATCAGCCTCGGCAATCTAGCCGTCGGTGAGATGGCTTTGTCTGGAACGATACTCTACGCCGCCGCCGGCGCAGGCGGGCTCAAGGTCATCAACGTCGCCAATCCGAGCGCGCCGGCGCTGATCGCTACGCTGCCGATGGCCGGCTCGGCGGCAAGCCTGACTGTCGACGGCAGCTACGCCTACGTCGGCGCAACCAATCTTCACATCGTCGACATCAGCAAGCCAAGCGCGCCCAGCATCGTCGGTCAGATCGCTGCCACCGCCACCGCCATCGCGGTGTTCGGCGATCGCTTGTATCTGCTGCGCGGTACGGTTCTCGAAGCGCACGACATCAGCAAGCGCAATGCGCCGCAGTTCCTCGGTCAACTAGGCTCCTTCGGGGCACAGGATCTCGCCGCCACTGCCACCGCAGTGCTGATGGCCAAGCCGGGCGTCGACCACAGCGATAGCACCGGTGGCGTCCATATCGTCGATGTCTCCGAGCCGACGGCGATGCGGATCGTCGACCAGGTGATCCTGCCGGGGACGACCCACGCCTTGGCGCTGCGCGGCAATCTCGCCATCGCCGGCGATACGGCGAGCAACATCGACATCATCGCGATCGACTACACCCCGCCCGGCTCCACTCCGGCTCCGGCCTCAACGCCGACGTCGAGTCGCACCAGCACCGCGACCCGCACGAGCACGCCGACCCCGACGTTCACCTCGCCGCCGACGCATACCGCGACCCAGACTCCGAGCTTCACCGCCTCCTTGTCGCCGACCGCGACGCCGACCACCCCCCCCTCCTCGACTCCGACACGCAGCGCGACGGCTTCGGCAACGGCTACCTCGACCGCTACACCAACCGCGACGCCGACACGTAGCTTCACCTCGACAGCGACAGCGACCGCGACTCACACGAGCACACCTTCCGCCGATCTCTTCAGCGGCGGCATCCGTTACGCCCGCAGCAACGCGCCTGTCGCCGGCGCCGACTTGATCATTTTGCCCGTCGGTTGGGTTTTACAGACCGATTTCGACGGTTTGTTCGACATCGATCTCCCGCTCGGCACCTGGCTGGTTCAACCGCGCCGGATCAGCACCGGCCTCGACGGTTTGACCGCCGCGGATGCAGGGGCAGCTCTCGCC
>DASPMH010000221.1:0-3840 GCA_035627175.1 Terriglobales bacterium
GTGATTGCCGGGTTTGCAAAGCGCCGGTCGAGATACACCGCTACCGCGGTCGCCGGCCACGCCTCGATCGGAACGGCGACCGCTTTGCCCCGGCTGCACAACCCACGCGCCGCATTTGCGAGTGGGTGGCCGCTGAGCAGCACGTCGAACGCCCGATAGGTGGCGATCACCATCACTCGAGAAGGTGTCGAGCGCTCGGCCAGCGCGACGACCAGGTCGAGCGTGCCGCCGTCCGCCCATTGCAAGTCCTCGAGAATCAGCAGCAATGGGGTGCGTTCGCTCAACCGCTCGATCAGGCGCAAGGCTTCGTGCAGCACCCGTTCGGCGCCGCTCGCCAGCAGCGACCGGCGCAAGGCAGCGAGATCCTCCGCCGGCACCAGCCACGGCATCTGCGCCAACCAGCTCGGCGCGTAACGGCGGGCGAGCTCGGCGAATTCTTGCTCGCCGATGCGGCCGACCCACTGCTCGATCACTTCGAGCACCGGCAAATAGGGTTCGCCGAGCTGCTGTAGCCGCAAGCACTGTCCCTTGCCTACCATCGGTGGCGAGTCACCACTGCCGAGCGCGGCCGCGACGGTTTCGGCGAGCATGCTCTTGCCGACGCCCGGAACGCCGCTGAGGAAGAGGATCTGCCGTTGGCCGGCGAGGGTGCGTTGCCAGCATCGAAGAATTTGATCGATCTCCGGTTCACGGCCGATCAACCCTAAGCGCGGATCGATCTCGACACAGGCGCTCACAGTCGCGCCAGGCGGCCCCGCCGGTTCGGGCTCGAATAGAAAGCCTCGTTTGGGAATGGTTCTGAGATATCGCTCGGCCGCGTCCTTGCCGCCCAGTGCCTGGCGTAGCTCCGAGATCACCTGCGTCAATGCGTTCGGAGTGACGGCCACTCCCGGCCACAACACATCGACGAGCTCCCGACTCGAGACCACCAGGCCGGAGCTCTGCGCGAGGTGCGCCAACGCCTCCCACACCTTCGGGCGCAGCCGGATGTCCTGATCGTCACGCAGAAAACGTCTGCGTTGGAGATCGAGTCGAAATGGGCCGAAGCGCAGCACTGGGTCGGATGTCATCGTCGCTGCAGCGGCGCACGGGAATCGCCGCTGCGTGGCCTCCCGCTAAGCCATCTTGGCGGGGCGATCAAACAGCGCCTGCCCGGTCGGCGGCAATTCGAAGGATTTTTTCAGAGTTTTGTCACTTCTTTCCGAGCGCCGACCGCTAGCTCAGCGCGCATGACAGCTCAGCAGGAACCCAAGGATCGGCCGCTCTACCCGCTCGACCAATCCTTCGTCGTTCAGATCGAGCGTAGCTGGGAGGCCGGCGGACAAACGCTGAGCGGGCGGATCGAGCATGTAGCCTCGGGTGAGGCGCTCGATTTCGCCGATGATCAGGCTCTGCTGCGCTTTATCGACGATGTTCTTCGCTCGGCAAGACGCTGTCCTTGAGCAACGCAATCTACCTCGCCGCTCAATTCGCAACCGGGCAGCGAGCAACCACAAGGGGAGGAAGACAATGCAACGAATTTCCATCATCGGGGGCATCGCGGCCCTGGCGTCGGTGCTGGCCACAGCAGCGACGCCCGCGGCGGCGGTGACGATCTTTGGCGATCGCTTCGAGCGCGCCGACGGGGCGCTCGGCTCGAGTTGGAGCAGCACCAATGGTTTGGGTCTGCCGCCTGCCACGATCGTGTCGGGAGAGGCCTGCGCCGACGATCACGGTATCGCGACGGTTGCCGCACCGTTGACAGCCACCAATGTTCAGACGTCCTTCACGTTCCACGCTCCGGCGAGCGAGAATTTCGAAGTCTATGCGCTCGCTTTCGACGGCGACGGCGGGTTGTACGTCGCCGGTTGCGCCGGCAGCAACGGTTCCAATTGCACCCCGAAGATCGAAAAATTGGGTGGTGCCAAGGTCGAAGGCACCGACGTGCCACTCACGGCGAATACGCCCTACGAGTTGATCGCCGGCTTCCATGCGGATGGCGCGATCACCCTCAGCCTCCGCACTGCGGGCGGCACCGAGCTCGCCGCGCTCAACGCTTCCACCAGCGGCAATTTTGCCGAGCTCGGCGTGTTGATCGGCCGCGAATCCGACTCGAACCTGACCTGCGTCAACGATTTCAAGATCGAGGATCTCGATGACACGGTGCGCTTCAGTGATGACTTTGCCCGCGCCGACGGCGCGATTGGCGCGAACTGGTCCGGCATCGGCTTGCCGGAGCTCACCATTGCAGCGCAACAGGCGTGTGGCACTCGCCCGGCAAGCGGAGGCAATGGTGCACTGGATGCTTGGGTGGAAGAGGTTTCCGCCGAGGCCTCGATCGCAATGGAAGTCGACTTCACCAATGTTGTCGCCGACGACCACCACGCCGCGCTGATCATGGCTCAGCTGAGCAGCAAGTATGCGCTGTTCAGCATCGAGGATGACGGTGGCGGCCTGCATCTCTCGGTCGCCACAGGCGTTCCCGGCAGTGCTCCTACGTTCGAATGTTCGCCCAGCGCCACCTTCTCGCTTGCGAGCAACACGAGCTACCGGCTGACCGCCCAACGGGACCCGGACGGCACCTCGATCGCAACGCTGCGTGAGGCGTCGAGCTCGACCATCATCGCGCAGGTGGATTGCAACACCGGCGCAGGCAACCTGTACGACACGGTGCTGCTATCCGCCGGCGGCCACATCGCCGATGGCACCACCTGCACCGACAACTTCGTCCTCTATGCCGCCGAACCGGTGGAGGGTGTCGATTGCGTCGTCAGCGGCTGGAGTGGATTCGGCAGTTGCTCGGCAAGCTGCGGCGGCGGTACTCAGATCCGTACTCGGACGATCCTCACCCCGGCCTCCGGCGGTGGCGAAGCTTGCCCCGAGCTGTCGGAGTCACAACCCTGCAACACCGATCCCTGCGCCAGCGGCGGCTTCGTTCCGTCCAATAAGGGCGTGCTCAAGTGCGAGCAAGGGCTGGTGAAGAATGTCGCCAAGCGGCTCGCATGTCAGGCGAAGTGTGACAGCAAGGAAGCCGCGGACAGCAGCTATGACGAAGTCGATTGCAGCGCCACCTGCCAGCTGAAGTTCGACGGCAGCAAAGAAAAATCCATCGCCAAAGCTACCTGTCCGGCCTGCCTCGACAGCGTTGCCGAGCACGATGCCGTGATGGTCCCAGCCCTCGCCAGCCTGAGCAGCCTGTCCGCCTCGGTGTACTGCCAAGCAGGTGCGATCGATGGCGCGCTCGGCTGTGAGCAGAAGCTAGGCAAGGCGCTGATCAAGCTCGGCCAATGCCAGGACAAGTGCCATTCGAAGCTTGTGGGGGCGTTGCTCAAAGTGAAGCCCTTCGACGAGTCGCTCTGCCAGATCGGCTGCCGCGCCAAATTCGATAAGCTCGCCGGCAAGCTCGCCAGCGCCGGCGGTTGCCCGAGCTGTCTCGGGGCTTCGCAACAGAGTGATCTCGCCGCCCAGGTTGAGGCTACACGTCAGCGCGGCAACGCCGCCTTCTACTGCGAAGGCTCCACCCCGATACCTTGAGGTTCAAATCGCCTCCCCGCGCGAACTTCCGCGCGCGGGGGGGCTCGGGCCCAACGAAGCGGCGCGCTGTGCCGAACCCGCTCTGGCAGCCGTGAATCACGCTGAGGGATAACCCGTGCCTGTTAGCTCGCCGAGGTCCATCGCATCGACGGCGCGATCCTGCTGGTGGCCCCGCGGCGCACGCCCGCGTTAGCTGCCGTCGGTAGACGGCGGCTAGGTGAGCCGAGCCGCCGCGCTCTGCCGAGCGCAGCTACACTCGCGCTAGGCGCCGGGCAGCGATCGGGAGAGTGTAGCTGCCGTCGGCAGACGGCGGCCAGGTGAGCCGAG
>DASPMH010000222.1:0-8756 GCA_035627175.1 Terriglobales bacterium
ACAGACTGTAGCCGTGGTCCCAGCCTTGGTGGTCGTAGAGCTGCTCGCCGTGATCGGAGGTAACCACCACGATGGCATCGTCCCAGATCCCGGCCTGCTCGAGCTGCTGGCGCAAAGTTGCGATGTGACGATCGACGACCCGCACGCCCGCAGCATAGCGGGCCCGCCAGGTGCGAACATCCTTCGCTTCCGCTTCGTCGACCCAGCTGGCGGTGCGCAGATACGGGGGCATCAGCTTGAAGCGCACCGGCAGCAATGGCTGGGGCGGGCCGAGGCTGTCGCTGCTGACGATGGCGCGGTAGTCCTCCTCCGGGGCATCGTACGGCCCGTGCACCTCCATGAAATGGAGGTAGAGCAACACCGGCTTCTCCTGCGGCCGGCGCACCAGGAAGTCGCGCAGCTGGTCGAGCACTACGCCACCGGGGAACTTGGTACCCGGCTCGGCCTGGGCGGCATTCTCATCACCATGGAATTCGTCGAAGCCCTGGGCAAAGCCGAGCTCCGGCCGGATCCAGGGATTGGCGACGAAGGCGGCAGTGCGGTAACCGGCGCTCTGGAACGCCTCCGCCAGAGTATCGATGTCGTCCGCGAGCACATTGAAGCGCTCGCTCTCGCCCGCTTTGCCTCGCTCGCGGTACTTGCCCTGCTCGGTCAGCACCTGGTGCACTTCCGGCTCGAGGCCGCTGAACAGAGAAGCGATCGACGGTTTGGTCCACGGAGCCGGTGCCGAGCAGCTTTCGAAGACGACCCCTTCGGCGGCGATCCGATCGATCGCCGGCGAGATCGGACCGGCGAAACCATAGGCACCGACATAGTCGGCGCGTAGGGTATCGATCATCGCGATCACTACCGCCGGCCGTTTGCCGCTTGGCACTTCGCTGCGACAGCCGGCGAGCGCGATCAGAGCCAAAAACAGCGCGCCGCGGGCCGCGCCGGACGATGTCATGTTGAAAAGGGACATCACGAAGCAGGGTTGGCGCGCACCTTGGCGAGCATCGACTCGAGCAACCGGTCCCGGTCAGGATTGGGGTACATCTGACGGCAGCGCTCGATGGTAGTCTCGGCGGCCGCAACGTTGCGCGCCAGCAACTGAGCTTGCACCAAGCTGGTGCAGGCGGGCTGCAGATGCGGCTCGCGCTCCAGGGCTTGCTGCAACATCCGTTGGGCATCGGCGTAGTCGCCTTGCAGCATCGTCTCGTAGCCCACCGCGAGCAGCTGATGCGCCGTCGGCGGCGGCGCCGTGGTCCGGCCCAGGCCGACATCGCGGCGCGCCAGCAGCACCGATTGGTAGTCGCGATAGAGGGATTGCCAACCGTCGCCGATCAAGCCGTTGATGACGCCGGTTTGCCGGCGCGGCCACAGCACGAACTGCGCGCCGCTGCCTTCGACTACTTGTTTCCAACCATGAGCTTCCTGAAGCACCTGCATGTACTGAAGGAAGGTCTCGTCCGAGTAAACCGTCTCCGAGCGGCCATCGATGAAGACCCGCATCCGCCCGCCGGTGCGCAGATGGATGTAGCCTCCCCAATTGTAGAGCGCGAAGACGTTGCCGCTGAGCTGGTTGGTCTCGATGAAGTTGAGCGTCTCGACCGGAAACTCGAACTCCGCGGTCATGTAGTCGAAGGCGTAGAGGCTGCGCGGGTACGGTGCCAGCCAGAACAGCGCCAGCGCCGTCGCCGCCAGCGGCGGCAGCAACTTCGGGATGGCCGCGGCGACGGGCCGCAACAACAGCGCCAGCGCCTGCGCCATCACCAGCGCCTGAGCCATCGCAAAGAACGGCACGAAGCGCCGGCTGCGCAGCGACATCGCCAGCGTCAACACCCCAACCGCAATCACCGCCCACCGCCCCCAGTTGTAGCGCGCGCTCTCCGAGCGCGCCTGGTCGTTCCGCCCGCGCGCGTCCGCCGAAGCCTCCGGGGAGCCCGATTCGCGACCCAACAAAAGAATCACGATGATGCCGGTGACGAACACGCCGATCCCCCAAGGATACGCCGGCGACTGAATGCCACCAGGTTGGAACGGCGGCAGCCATTCGCCGAGCGTGCGGAATGGTGAGCTCGGATCGAGGGCGTAGCGCAGCGGGCGGGTAAACACCTCCGCACCGTTGGGATTGAGCAGACACGCCAGCAGACAGGCGCCACCGATGGCGAGCAAGCGGCGGCGATCGCCTCCGGCGACAGCAGCGGGCAACAGCAACAGCGGCAAGGTGATCACGCCGAGCAGAAAGCTGGCGTGCAGGTTGACCCACACCAGCATCACCAGCGGCAGCCAGATCTTCGGCTGCGGCTGCACCAGGCTGCCGAGCATCAGAATCACCCAGAACAGAAACGAGTACAGCTGCGGTCGAACATCGAGGAACGGCGCGGCGACCGCGAGGCCGATGGTGATGGCGACGTAGCTCGCCAGGCGATCGCCCGACAGCCGCGCCGTCAGATGAAAGAGCAGCACCCAGGTGGCGACGATCAGCCCCCACTTCCACAGAGCGAGGCTCTCCATCCCGAAGGCTTGCACCCACAGGTACAGCAAGACGTCCGAGAGCCACGCATCGTTCAGCCAGCGCACGCCCGCGGCGGTGAAAGAATACGGATCGAAGACGCGCCACGTGCCCTGCTCGACCATCCAGCGCCCGCCGGCGATGTGCCACCACAAGTCGGAGCCACGCATGATGGTGTAGCCGAACGACCACGCCGTCAGCGCCACCGCGGTGTACCAGAGCAGAGTTACCAGCCGCTCCGGGACGCGCTCCGGTGCCGGCGTTGGGGCGGCGCGCCGCCGCGGCCTCTTCATCGCGCCGCAACCCATAGGAACTATGCCGGCGAGTCAAGCCGGTCAGGGCTGTAGCACCGGCTCTCCGAGCCGGCCTGGGCTACCTGGATACGCTCCAGGCACAGCGCGCTCAGAGAGCGCGCGCCACAGCGGTGACCTGGCTTGCCTTGGCTCGGCGATCGAGTGACAAGCGCGCCATGCAGAGCATCGACGCGACGGTCTTCGTCCACCCTTCGGCGCACATCTACGGCGCGGTCACCATCGCGGCGCATTCGTCGATCTGGATCAACGCGGCGATGCGCGCCGAGTGCCAGCAGATCCGCATCGGACAGATGAGCAACATCCAGGACTTCGTCATGATCCACGTCGGCTACGAGCACCCGACGATCATCGGCGACTTCGTCTCGGTGGCGCACCACGCCATCGTCCACGGCGCGGTGATCGAGGACGAGTGCCTGATCGGCCTCAACGCGACGCTGATGGACGGCGTCGTCATCGGCCGCGGCTCGATCGTCGCCGGTGGCGCCTTCTGCAAGGAAGGCTCGGTCTTCCCGCCCAATTCGATCATCGCCGGCATCCCCGCCAAGGCGATCCGCGAGCGCGACTCGCGCCACGCCAACCGCATGAACGCCTGGCAGTACTACCGCAACGCCCAACACTACCGCGCCAACAACCACCGCGCCTGGCACGGCCCCGACTACGAAGCCTGGCTCGAAACCAAGTGGGCCGAGATCCAAACCGGCGCGGACCGGCTACCGGGTGAGCCGCAGGGGTGAGCAGGGGAGCCACGGAGCAGTGGAGCAGTGGAGCAGTGGAGCTCCGGTCCCCTGCTCCACCGCTCCACTGCTTGCCCCGGGTTGTCATTGCCGCGCTTTCTCTGTCAGAAAGCGTGCATGAGGAGCGCGGGATGCAAGTGTTTACTTCGGAGACGGTGACCAACGGGATCCGGGTGCGCGTCTGGTCGTCGTACGTGCCCGAACGCTCCGAGCCGGAAGAGAACCAGTGGTTTTTCGCCTACCGAATCCAGATCTCCAACGAAGGCGGCGAGACCGCCCAGCTGATCAGCCGCCACTGGGTGATCACCGACGCCAACGGCCGCGTCGAGGAGGTCAAAGGTCCCGGTGTGGTCGGTAAGCAGCCGGTGCTGCGGCCGGGCGAGTCGTTCGAGTACACCTCCGCCTGCCCACTGGCGACGCCGTTCGGCATGATGGAGGGCACCTATCAAATGATCACCGAGGGCGGGCAGCAGTTCGACGCCACCATCGCCCCCTTCTCTCTGGCAGAGCCAACGGCAGTCAATTGAACCGCGCTCCCTCGAGCTGTAGCGCGCGCTCTCCGAGGGTGCCGTCCGCGATGCACCAGCCGGCGAGCCATTTTCCCTGAAGCGAGCCATTTTCCCTCAAGCGACCGAAGTGCGCTCTGAGAGCGCACGCTACAACCGGAAGTCGAATCTATGACTGCCGCGAATGAAAGGCGGGTTCCGGCGATCGTCGTCTCGGGCTTTCTCGGCGCCGGCAAGACCACCCTGGTGCGCTGGCTGCTCGCCGATGCCCGGGCCCACGGGCGGCGCGCTGCAGTGGTATCGAACGAGTTCGGTGCCCTCGGCATAGATCGTGCCCTGCTCGGCAGCAGCGCCGTCGAGATCATCGAGCTCGAGGGTGGCTGCGTCTGCTGCCAGCTCTCCAACGATCTCCTCGACACCGTCCTTCGTCTGCGCCGTCAGGTCGATCCGGACCTGTTCATCGTCGAGACCTCGGGTCTCGCCCTGGCATCGGAGACATTGCTGACCTTCTGGCGCGAGCCGGTGCGCCAGTGGATCGGCGACGACATCGGCCTGGTCGTCGTCAACGCGGCCCAGGTGCTCGAGCGACGCGACCTCGACGGCCTCTTCGAGGATCAGCTTGGCTCGGCCGACCTGATCGTACTCAACAAGATCGACCTGGTACCCGAGGAGAGCCTCGCGGCCATCGAGCAGAGCTTACGAAGGATCGAGCCGGACGCACCGATCGTGCGCGTCGTTCAAGGCGAGATCGATCCCGCCGTATTGGTGCCGCGACTGGAACGCGAAGAGCCGCGCGCCCAGCCTGGTCACCGGCACGACGAATTCGTCTCCGAGATCGTCACCTTGCCCCCTGGCATCAGCGAGGACGAGCTGCGTCACCGCCTGGCGAGCCTGCGGCCGATTCGCGCCAAGGGCTTCGTCGAGACGGCCGAGGGAGCTCGCCTGGTGCAGCTGGTCGGCTCGCGCATCGACCTGAGCGCGCCACCCGAGCCGGTGCCGTCTCAGCTGCTCGGCCGGATAGTTGTCGTTCGTCGCATCGCTCGCGTTGCCGCTGCGCCCCCGGTGCTCTAAACAACGTCGGCAAGAAGATGGAACTGAGCGAAGGATCGGCGCGCGCCAAACTGTTCTTTGCTCTGCTGCTCGCCGTCTATCTTGGCGGTGTGGTGGTGCTGGCCCGCGACGTCCTCGAGCGCATCGGCCAGCCGGACGTCGGCTTTCAGATCGACAGCGCCAAGGTCTCGCCGACGCGGGAAGATGCCTCCGAGGCGGGACTGCGCGGCGGCGGCCGCGCTCTGCAGATCAACGGCGTCGAGGTGCCGGAATACGATCTGAAGCGTCTCGAGGAGGACCACCTGCCCGAGCTGCGCCGCGACATCGGCGCGACCAACACCATCGTCATCGAAAGACCCGGCGGCAACGTGCGCGAGGTGACGATTGCGGTGCGGCCTTGGGAATGGAGCGATGCTCTGTTCACCGAAGGCGCGACGGTGATCATCGGCTTTCTCTACTTCGTCGTCGGCGTCACCACCTTCGCCCTGCGGCCCTACGAGCTCGCCAGCTGGGCGCTGCTGAGCCTGTGCTGCTTCAGCGGCGGCGTCTTGACCACGCTGCTGGTGCCGATGTCTTGGAACGAACCGTTGGGCATCGCCTACTTTTTGACCGTGATCGGTCTGGTGCCCTTCACCATCATCCATGCGGCTTTCGCCTTTCCGGTGCCGCACACGCTGTTGACCCGCTACTACACCGCGACCCTGCGCGTCGTGTACGGGCTTGGGCTGCTGCAGCTGACCTACTCGCTGTGGAGCTGGTACGCGATGGAGCGCTCCCATTCGCGGCAGGCGGGCTCGATCTGGCTGCTGATCGCGCTGCTGCTGTTCGAAGCGCGCTGCCTGGCGCAATCGTTCCGCGCCGACGACCGGATCGTCCGCCAACGCGCGCGTATCCTGCTCGCCGGCAGCATTCTCGGCCTCGGCCCGGTAATCGGCGTCAACTTCTTCCAACAGGTATTCGCGGCAATCGCGATCGACAATCGGCTGGTGTACTGGCCGCTCGGGTTGTTTCTGCTGGCGCTGGCGCGGGTGACCTTGCGGCCGCAGCTGCTCAGCGCGCGGGTCACCGTGCGCCGCGCGGTGATCTACGGCTGGGCAGTCGGTGTGCCGACCTTGTGTGCGATCGTGCTGAGCGCGATCCGCCCGGAGGCGGTGGCCCTGCTGCTGCCCCTGCTCTACTTCTGGCCGCGCTTCGATCAGCGCCTCAATCGGCGCCTGTATCCCAAGCGGGCGCGGCTGCCGGAGATTCTGCGTCACCTCGGCGATCGCCTGGCGGCGGCGGAAACCGTGCCGGCGGTGCTGGAGATCCTCGCCGAGGCGCCCGGACGAATCGCCGACGCCGGCAGCGGCGTGGCCTTGTTGTTCGAAACCGGTCGCAGCCAACAGCCGGTGCTGGCAGCGAGCGACCTGATGGAGGTGCCGGCGGCTTCGCGGCTGCTCGACGAGCCGTTGATTCAGCTGGTGCGCACCACTCGCAAGGAGGTCTTTCGTTCGGCTTGCTCGGTCGAGCCGCAGTACTCCAACATCAAGAGCGAGTGTCTCGCCTGCTTCGACCGGCTGCACGCCGAAGCGTTGCTGCCGATCAGCCGCAATCACCAGGCGATCGGCATCCTCGCGGCCGGTGCGAGGGCCAACGGCGACACCTACGAGCAGCCCGAGCTCGACGCCATGTCGACGCTGATTCAGCAGGCGGTGCAGTCGCTGATCCGCATCGAAGCGACCGAGCGGCTGCGTTCGCGCGAGCTCGAGTTCGCCGAGCTCAAGCGCTTCTTCCCGCCGCAGGTGATCGATCAGGTGATCGCCCGCGGCGGCGCCGCCGAGCTGCGCACCCAGCGCAAGCAGGTGACGGTGGTGTTTGCCGACCTGCGCGGCTTTACCGAGTTCTCCGACAGCGTCGAGCCCGAAGAGGTGATGGCGACGCTGGCGGAGTACCACGCCGCCATGGGTCGCCGCATCGCCCGCTTCAGCGGCACCCTCGAGCGCTTCGCCGGCGACGGCTTCATGGTGTTCTTCAACGATCCGGTCGAACAGAGCGATCACGTCGAGCGCGCCGTCCGCATGGCGCTGGCGATGCGCAGCGATGTCCGCGAGCTCAAGCGCGGCTGGCTGCAGAAGGGCTACCGCATCGACGTCGGCGTCGGCATCCATACCGGCTACGCCACCTGCGGCTTCATCGGCTACGAGGGCCGGCGCGACTACGGCGTGATCGGCAACACCACCAACCTCGCCGCCCGCCTGAGCGACGCCGCCGGTCCAGGGGAAATCCTGGTCTCGGCGCGGGTGCGCGCCGAGCTCGGCAACGACTTCCTGCTCGAACCAGCCGGCGAGCTCCACCTCAAGGGTTTCCACCAGCCGCAACCAGCCTTCCGCCTGCTCGCCGAGCAGCTCCAAGAACAAGAAGCCGTAGCCTGAGGGAGGGGGCACCAGCCGCGCAGGCGTCTGCGCCTTGACGGTGTGCGGTGCGGCTGCCTATGGCAGCCGGGGTGCGCGGCTTGGAGGGCAACGGCGAAACGGACGCCAGCGGATCGGCCGCGCCGTACCAGCTGGCGGTGGTGCTGCCTTGCCTCAACGAAGCGGCCACCGTCGCCACCTGCGTGCGCAAAGCGCTCACTGCCATCAACGACCTCGGACTCTGCGGCGAGGTGATCGTCGTCGACAACGGTTCTACCGATGGCTCCGCCGAGATCGCCCGTGCCGCGGGAGCGCGGGTAGTGCACGAGCCGGTCGCGGGCTACGGCAGCGCGCTGATGACCGGCATAGAGGCGGTGCGGGCGCCGTGGGTGATCATGGCGGACGCCGACGATTCCTACGATCTGACCGACCTCGAGCGCTTTCTCGAGCCGTTGCGCCGCGGCGCCGATCTGGTGATGGGTAGCCGCTTGCGCGGCACCATCGAGCCCGGCGCGATGCCGGCGCTGCACCGCTGGGTCGGCAATCCACTGTTGTCCGGATTGCTCAATCTGCTCTTCGACGCCGGCGTATCCGATGCCCACTGCGGCATGCGCGCCTTCAGCAAGGACGCCTACCGCCGCATGCAGCTGCAGACCACCGGCATGGACTTCGCCTCCGAGATGGTGATCAAGGCTGCGCTCGGAGAGATGCGCATCGCGGAGATACCGATCACGCTGCACCGCGACGGCCGCGGCCGCAGGCCGCACCTGCGCGCCTTCCGCGACGGCTGGCGCCACCTGCGCTTCATGCTGCTGTTCTCGCCGTCGTATCTGTTCCTCTTGCCGGGCGCGATCTGCATGCTGCTCGGACTGCTGCCACTGGCGTTGCTCGGCGGCGGGCCGCGTGCGATCGCCGGCATCAGCTTCGACGTGCACTACATGGCGCTCGGCAGCGCCCTGACCATCGTCGGCTATCAGATCGTGTCCATGGGCCTGTTCGCCAAGGTCTACTCGCACGCCGCCCGGCTCTACACTCGCGACAAGATCATCGACGTCCTGCTGCGACACTTCCGCCTCGAGCGCGGGCTGCTGCTCGGCTGCGTCCTGTTTCTCTGGGGCTTCGTCATCGACGCGGTGATTCTCGTCGAGTGGCTGGCAAGCGGCCGCGGCGCGCTCGATGCCTTGCGGCCCGCCATCCAAGCGTCGACGCTGATGATCGTCGGCGCGCAGACGATCTTCTCCTCGTTCCTACTCAGCATGGTGCTCGTC
>DASPMH010000223.1:0-3517 GCA_035627175.1 Terriglobales bacterium
CGCCAGGAACAGCGCCGACGGGTTGGTTACCGGCTGCAGCCCCGCCTCCTTCATCTCGAAGACACCGATCTCGTTGGTCGAGCCGAAGCGGTTCTTGACCGCGCGCAGAATGCGGAAGGCGTGGCCGCCGTCGCCCTCGAAGTACAGCACCGTGTCGACCATGTGCTCGAGCACGCGCGGGCCGGCGAACGATCCGTCCTTGGTGACGTGTCCGACCAGAAAGGTAGGGATCTGATGCTCCTTGGCCCACACCACCAGGCGAGCCGCACACTCCCGCACCTGCCCGATGCTGCCCGGTGCCGAGGTCAGCGCATCGGTGAACACCGTCTGGATCGAATCGACCGCAAGCGCCACCGGCTTTCGCTTCGAGGCTTGCTCGATCACCTTCTCGACCGAGGTCTCGGCGAGGATCAGCAGGTTCTGGCCGGCGGGTCCGGCGATGGTGCCGATACGATTTGCTCGCATCTTGACCTGTTGCGGCGATTCCTCGCCCGAGACGTAGAGCGCCGGCCCCGACTCGGCGAGTGCGCTCAGCGCTTGCAGCACCAGCGTCGACTTGCCGATACCGGGATCACCGCCGATCAGAATGACCGAGCCCGGCACGATCCCGCCGCCGAGGACCCGGTCGAGCTCGCCGATACCGGTCAGGCCGCGCTCTTCGTTGGCGTCGTCAACCTCGGCGATCGGCGCCGGCGTCGCCACCACCGCGCGACCGGAGCGCCGCGCTGCCGGGGTCGAGCTCTCGAGGCGTTCCTCGACCATGCTGTTCCACGCCTGGCAATCGGGGCAGCGCCCCAGCCAGCGCGGCGCCTGGGAGCCGCAGGCCTGACAGATGAAAACCGATCGTTCGCGCGCCATCGCTGCTATCTGCCACCAGCGCGAGAATTCACCAAACTCGACCTCCCCCTTGCCCTCTTCTTTGAAAGGATCGGTGTGCAACCCCTTGCCAAAGGGGATTTCTGCGAGCGCTCCAGCGAAGCGCTGGACGCAGACATGCGCGGCAGGCCTGAACCTCCCCGATCCCCCCTCCTTAGAAAGGAGGGGGGATCGGAGTATGGAGGGGGGATGGAAGTGCGCACCATTGCGCCGGGCGAACGTGACGCGGTGCTCGATCTGCTGGCCGAGTGGTACGGCGACCGCCGCTTTTTCGCCCGTTATCTCGAGCACGATCCGAGCTTCCGTGCCGACCTCTGCTTCGTTGCCGTCGACGACGGCCGCTTTGTCGGTACGCTGCAGATGCTGCGCAAGGACATCCGCGCCGGCGCGTCGACCTTGTCGGTGGCGGCGATCGCCAATGTCTACACTACTCCCGCCTACCGCGAGCGCGGTGTCGCCTCTCAGTTGCTCGAGCTTGCTCTCGCGGCCGCGGCGCGTGAACGCTTCGATGTGTCGGCCTTATTTGCGACCCGCCTTCCTTTCTATGGCCAGTTCGGCTGGCGCAGCCAGCTGCGCTTCTTCGAATACTTCATCGGCGAGCCGGACAGCATCGACTGGTCCGCTCCCGCGGGCGCGGTCGACTCGATCGAGCCGTTCAGACTCAGCGATCTCGAGGCGGTGATGGCGCTCTACGACGAGCTCAACCGTCACCGCAGCGGTACCACGGTGCGCGACGCCGACTACTGGCGGGGCCAGCTTCGTTACGCCGGCAATCCGCACGAGGACTTCCTCGTCGCCCGCCGCGGCGGCGCGCTGATCGCCTACGCCCGCGCCACCGAGCTCTACGACCTGCGAGTGGTGATGGAGCACGCCTACCGCCCGGGAGAGGAGGCGGCGTTGACCACCCTGCTGCTCCGTCTCGGCGAGCAGGTCGCGCCGATGGGGTTGCTGACCCAAACGACGCTCGACGGCGAGGTTTGCGAGCAGCTCGAGGGCCGCGGTTTCCGCCGCGAGCGCATCGAGGATTACTTCTGGATGTGGCGAACGATCACACCGCAGCAGGTGCAAGCCAAGCTCGGCCTATCGGCGGAACAGCTAGCCAGCGACGATCTCTTCACCCACATCCTGCCGCCAACCGCATCGGTATTCTGGCTCTCCGACCGCTTCTGAGATCTCTCCGATCCGATCCCCCTCCTTTCTAAGGAGGGGGCAAGGGGGAGGTCGAGGGAGGGTACGGGGGAGGTCTGCGGTTGACGTGGGCTGCGGGCGGCGGCATCGTCGCGCCATGTCGAATGCAGCCGAGCTGTACGAACAGGCGGTCGATTGTATTGCCGAAGGCGACGTCGACGGAGCGATCGAACGGTACCGCGATGCGCTCGCAGCCGACCCGACGTTCGCCGATGCCTGGGAAGGCTTGTCGATGGCGCTCGCCGATAAGGAGCTGTGGGACGAAGCGCTGTCGGCGGCGCAGAAGGTCGTCGAGCTGACCCCCGACGAGCAGCTCGCCTACACCAACGTCTCACGCATCTATCAGCGCGCCGGCAATGTCCCCGAAGCCGAAGTCTGGGCCGCCAAGGCCCGGGTCCTCGATTGGAAGTCCCAGCTCAAGGGCAATTGATTTGCGCGTGCGCTCTCCTGCTCCGACATGTCTCAGCCTTCCGCGGCGCTCGACCGCCCGTCTCTGCCGCTAGGAAAAACTCCTCTCGACCGCACCTTGGAGCAGCTGCGCGGCTGGGTTGCCGCACACCTGCGACCTGGCGCCGACAACCACCGGCCGTCGCGGGCGCAGGGGCTGCAAGGCGGCGCCCGCGCCTATGTGCTGTGGCGCTTCCAGCAGCTGTCGCCGCATCCTTTCCTGGTCATCACGCCGACGGCCAAGGAAGCCGAAGCGGTGGTCGAAGATCTGCGCTTCTTCTTCAATGAGCGCGACAGCGACCCGCCGTTCGCCCGGCGAGTCCATTACCTGCCGGCGTGGGATGTCGTCGCCTTCGAGGATCTCTCGCCGACCGCAGAGGCGGTCGCCGCCCGCATCGAGGGCCTCTACCATCTGCAGCAAACCAACCACCCGATCATCGTCACCACTCCCGAGGCGGTGCTGCAGCGCCTGCCGCCGAAGAACGAATTCGCGGCGCGCATGCGTTACCTGGTGCCCGGCGATCAGATCGATCTCGATCGCTTTGCCGCCGAGCTCGACGACTGGGGCTATCGCCGGGTGCCGCTGGTCGAAGATCGCGGCGACTTCGCCGTCCGCGGCGGCATCCTCGACATCTTTCCCCCGGCGCATCCCCAACCGCTGCGTCTCGACCTGATCGGCGATCAGATCGAAACCATTCGCCAGTTCGATCCGGTAACCCAGCGATCGCTGAACGATCATGCCGAGCTGTTGATCTTGCCGGTGCGCGAGTTCGGCCTGCATTCGCGTACCAGCCGCGAGGTGCTGCGCAACATCGAAGCGCGCCTGATGGAGCTCGATCTCCTGCGCGACGAACGCACCCAGATTATCGAAGCGCTCGGCAATGGACTGATCTTCCCGGGTATCGAGTTCTTCCTGCCCTACTTCTACCCGAGCCTCGACACTCTCGCCGACTATCTACCCGACGATACGCTGGTATGGCTCGACAATGCCGGCGGGGTCGACGCG
>DASPMH010000224.1:0-6316 GCA_035627175.1 Terriglobales bacterium
CGGGCGATCGAGCCGCCGCCGGCGCCGACGGTGTGGATGTCGAGGGCCGCAACCTTGATCGGCAGACCGCCGATCGACCACTCGGTGCGCAGCTGTGGAGCTCCTTCGATCAAGCAAACATCCGTCGAGGTGCCACCCATATCGAAGGTGATGGCGCGCTCGATGCCGAGATCCGCTGCGACTCGCACCGCACCGGCGACACCACCGGCCGGTCCCGACAGCACGGTGCGAATCGCCTCGGCTGCGGCAATCTCCGCCGAGATAGCGCCGCCGTTCGACTGCATTACCCGCAGCGGCACCGGCGCCACGGCTTGCGCCAGGCCGAGCAGGTGGCGGCCCATCGCAGGTCCCACGTAGGCGTTGATCACCGTGGTGCTGCAGCGCTCGTACTCGCGATGCTCGGGGACCAGCCGATGCGACACCGAGATCGGCGCGGCGGTGATTTTGGCCACGGCCTCGGCGAGGACGGTTTCGTGATCGCCGTTGGCGTACGAGTGCAGCAGGCAGATGGCGACGGCGTCCGGCCGGCGGCGCCGGATTGCTGCCAGGATCGGACGCAGCGACGCGGCGGTCAGCGGCGTCTGTTTCGAGCCGTCGAATAACATTCGCTCACGCACGCCGAGGCGGTCGGCCACGGGCACGAGGGGTTCGACGCGGTGCGGTTCGAGAGCATAGAGGCGCGGGCGATTCTGCCGGCCGATCTCGATGACGTCCTCGAATCCGGCGGTGGTCAGCAAGACGACTCGGGCGCCGCGCCGTTCGAGCAGCGCATTGGTGGCGACGGTCGAGCTGTAGGTGATCGCGGCGGGGACGAGGTCGCCGAGCATTTCGCGCAGACCTCGGAGCACGGCCTGCCCCGGATCCTGACGCGTTGAGAGGACCTTGTTGACCAGCACGCGGTCACCCGCAAGGGCGACCAGATCGGTGAAGGTACCGCCGGTATCGATGCCGACGAGGATCGCGGGCGGGCGCACCCGCGCTAGATGGGGCAATTAAGCGGAAAAGGGAAGGCGCCGCAGCGCCGCAGCTCAAGCGGCCGCGGCGCTGGTGTCTTTCGAACCGTTGGACTTTTTCGCGTCGCTCTTGGTTTCGGACTTCGTTTCGCCGCCGCCAGCGGTGCTGCCGCTGCCGCTGCTACCGCTATTGCCGCCGCCGGATGACTTCTTGGCATAGTCGGTGACGTACCAGCCGCTGCCCTTGAGCTGGAAGGATGTGTTCGACATCAACTTCTTGACCGCTTTCTTGCACGTCGGACACTTCTTGAGAGGCGGATCGGAGAACTTTCGGATCAGTTCGAAATGACCGCATTGGGGACAATCGTATTCGTAAATAGGCATCGAATTCCTCCGCTCGCCGGGATTGCTGCGCGGTCGCCACCGGGCCGAGCCGGCAGCGCAATTAATCACGCGGGCTTTTCTTGTCAACGAAGTGGTGTTCCAAACGTAGGCGCGAGCTCGCCTCGGGCCCATCGATTTCGAGCAGCTTGGTGCGACTGGTGTCGCCGCGAGCGAGCCGCACGCGGCTTTTGGAGATGGCCAAAACGCTGGCGATCAGCTGGATGACCGCGTGATTGGCGGCGCCTTCCACCGGTGGCGCGGTGACGCGCAACTTGAGGGCAGCACCTTGCCAGCCGACCAGCTCGTTGCGGCGGGCGCGGGGTTGAACCAGGATTTCGAGGCGAAACGAGGGTTGCGTTTTGCGCGAGGTGGTCAAGCTGGCGGTTCTGTTCCCCTCAGAGGCGGACGGCTAGGTCGTAGAGGCTGCGGACCAGGAAGGCGCGGATGAATTCGATACCGAAAAAAACCAGCAATGGGGACAGGTCGATGCCGCCGAGGACTACCGGCATCAGCCGGCGCACGCGGTACAGCAAGGGCTCGGTAGCGTTGTAGAGGAAGCGGACGATCGGATTGTAGGGATCGGCGTTGACCCAGGAGACGATTACCCGCCCGAGCAAGATGAAGGTGTAGAGGCGTAGGATCGCATCGAGAACTTGCGCGATCGCCAGCAGTAGGTTGGAAAACAGGAACATGGCTCGCCGACGCCTTTAGCGTGGTGCCGGCGGGCCCACAAGCGTTTGGGTGCGCTGCCGAGAAGCCGCATCAAAGTCCCCCGGCAGCGCCCCCTCGCGTACCGTCGATCTATTGTACCTTACGAGCCGAATCGGTCTCGTGGAACGCCATCTCGACGGTAATCCTGTCGCCGACCGCCAGCGATTGAGTCGTCGCCGGCGACAGCTGCAAGCGCAGGGGCCCGTTGGCCGTCGCCACCTCGACGATGCCCTTGCCGGCATCGATATCGGTGATGCTGGCGAAGTTCTGCCGCTCGGCAAAGCTCGAGCTCGGGTCCGGTGCATCGCCTGCGATCGCCGGGTTGCCTCGCCACACCGAGATCTGAGCATCGATCTTGTCGCCACGCTTCAGCTCTGCGATCGCAGCCGGCGGGAAGTGCAGGCGGAGATCGCTGTTGGCCGTTCGCAATGAGACGATGCCGCGATCGTGATCGATATGAGAGACCGTGCCGAGGACGCGATTCTGTTCGCCCTGGTCGACTTGGTGCAGGGTGTAGTGGCTCTCCGTGGTCTGCACTGTCGTGTGACCTCGGATGGTCTCACCCCACGCCGACGGCGCCAAAAGTATCACGCCTCCCAAAATGGTAAGCCATGGTTGCAAGTGCATCGGTGAGCTCCTTCGTCGCTGGAGAGCAGAGCCAACGGTGTGCCAGAAGCACAAAACCACAGCTCTGCGTCTCCGGCGTTCGTCGCGCTTCCGGCCGGCACGATCTGCTCTCGCCCCCCAAAAGCTTTGTAGTGTCTGCTCGCACGCCGCGGCCGCAGGGTAAAGGAAAGGCTCAGTAGCGGCGCCGCCAAAAGATGTCGATGCCGCTGTCGCCGCGGGTGTCGGCGGAGGTCTCGATCGTCCACGCCCGACTGAGAAAATATTGGATGGTCAGCTCTTCCACCGTCTGCTGGTCGGCAAACTTGTGCGCCAAGCTGACGAAGATGTCCTCGGTGACGTATTTGCCCACCGACGCCGAAGTGCTCGCCATTCCTTCGGTGCCCGGTGTCACTTCGAGCGTGTCGACGCCGAGAGCGCTGGCGACCGACTGGCGGAATTCCGCGGCGACGTAGCTGCTCGCTACCGCCACCGCTTGGGTGCGCAGCGCGTCCGACTCGCCTTGATTGAGTGCACTCGCCGGTTTGCCGAAGAGCAGCACCGAGAGGATGTCGGCCTGGTCGAGAGTGGGCTCGCTCTCGAGCTTGATCGTCGGTTTGGTGACCGAGCCGCCGATGCGTGCGCGGATGGTGTACTCGCCCGCGGTATACACCGCGACGATATTCAGCAGCGGGTCGAAGCCTTGTCCGGAGAGGTTCACCTCGCCCTCTTCGACCGTGAACTTGCGCCCCTGGAAGGTGTACCAACCGCGCACGGTGTTGATGACGCCGGCGACGCTCAACGGCTGCTCGGGCTCTTTGCTGATGGTCAGCGAGCCGCGCAACTCGATGTCGGTGTCGGAGCGTCGCAGCCAGGCGTTGTTGGTCACCCGCACGTCTACCTTGACGGTGGCGCGCTCGTAGATCCCTACCCGCGGTACCTCGGCCTCCGCCTCGGCCTCGGCTGCTACGCCTTCTGCTGGCTCGATCCCGGCAGCGGCGGTCTCGATCACCGCTGCGTTCGGCCCGATGACTTGAATCGTCGGGTCGGGCGGCCGCACGCCACCTGGTAGCTTTTCGGGAATTTTGATCATCAGCCGATCGAGATCGAAGCGTCCCTCGACCATCGGCGCTGCCGCACTACCGCGGATGCGCAAAGAACCGTTGGTGCTACCCTCACCGTAACGATTGTCGAACAGCGGAAAGCTCTCGAGAGTCAGGGTCACATCGCCGGCGATACCGTCCGCTCCGCGCTCGAGAGTGCCAGCGCCGGTCAAATTGCCATCGCCACTGGTGATGCGCAGCGTCTCGATTGCGATGCGCTCTCCTTGCACCTGCAGTTGCAGCTGGATCGGGTCGTACTTGAGGCCGACAGGCACGACATAGGCGCGGCCATCGCGAATCGCCAAGCTTCCGTCGATCTGTGGCTCGCGCAAAGTGCCGCCCAAGGTCAGCGTCGCATTAAAGGTGCCGCCTAGGTTCGACACCGGCGGCAACAATGGATCGAGAAAGGCCAGATCGATTTCCGCCGCGCGCAGTGTGCCCGAGAGCGACTCGCCGAGCTCGTAGCGGAAGGGGGACAACGCCAACCGCAGCGGCACCTGCGCATCGAGCGCGAGCTGGTTGTCGCCGGATTGTACGACCCGAGCGATGAGAGCCGCGGTACCTTGCTCGACCAGCAATTCCGCCTGCACCTCCTGATAGCGAATATCCGCAGTGGTTAGATCGGCGATCTCGACGTTCGCGGTCACACTCGGCTGCGCTGCCGACCCGCGCAACTCGACTCGCACCGCCGCAGTGCCCGAAACGCCTTTCTGCGAGGGCCCTAGCAAAGGCTCGAGCGCGACACCGCTCACAGTCAGACGCAGGTCTTGCGCGCCATTGGTGCCGCCTTCGCCTTCGACGCGAAACAAACCGCCGGCGTCGGAACGCAGCTCGAGTCCTTCGATTTGCAGCCGTCCCTTGCGCCAGACCAAGCGGGACTCGCCGGTCGTCGCCCAATCCTGATCGGCGATCGCTAGAGATAGCCGCTGCAGCAGGACGCGACTTTCATTCGGGGCAATCTCGGCTGTGCCCTGCAGCGAATGACGTTGCTCATCACTCTCGACTGCCGCCACCTCCAGGCGCAGCGTGCCTTCCTGTTGGCTGTGCTGCGCCCAATCCGCTTTTACCTGCGCCGTGCGGAAGGAGCGGCCACCGGCGCGTAGCCCGGCCACATCGGCTTGCACCTCGGCGGTAGCGTGCGGATCCCCCAATTGCCGTCCGCTGATACGTGTCTCGAGCCTCGCGATCTCGGTGCCCTGAATCGTTATCTTTTGTCCGTCGAGGGTTGCCTCGACATCCAAGGCGCGCAAGCGGCCGCTCGCGGTGCCATTGAGAGTCAAAGCACCGGAGGCCTTCTCGATGTTGGCCAGTCGCGCCAATGGGGCCAGGTCTTTGACCTGAAGGTGGTAGCGCAGCTGCGCTGCGGTGGCGTCGGCATTGCGCTGCAGCGCCTGCTTCAACTCGATCTGCCCACTCGCCTCGGCAGAGGCGGCGTTGGTGTCGAGGGTCAGCTGTTGCACCGTCAGCAAAGCATCGGCGAGCGCGGCGTTGACCTGGAGCGAGCGCACCTCGATCGCTCCGACATTGGAGCCGGCGATCTGCACCGTGGCGCTGGCGCGCGCCGTATCCGGATCGAAGCCCGTGCCGCTCACGGTGACGGTGCCATTGATACGACCGCGCAGCTCCGGTCGATTGACGAAAGGGGTGGTGTCGAATTGATCGGCCGTCAGTTTCACCTCGTAGCTCTGTTGCGCCAGATCGACGGCGGCGCTGAGGAGCGCGTTGCCCATGGCGGTTCGCGCCGTCGCTTCGGCTTTCAGCTTCCGCTCGACGAAGGAGCCTTGCGCGCCAAGCTGCTCGAAGCGGGTCTGCTGCACTACCGAGTCGTGAAGGGCGACGTCGAAGGTTGCGGCGATCTCTTCCGGGCGAAATCCGGAACCGGTCACTTTCACCGCGCCGTTGATTTCCGTCTGCGGCCGCGCCGGCCCGAGCAGTGCCTGCGCATCGAGTTTCGCGATGGTCAGCGTGAGATCGTAGCCGAGCTTCGGGTTGTCGAGATCGAGACGACCGGTGCCGCGCAGCTCCGCCTCTGCGCTGTGCAGCCGGGATCCGTCGATGGCGATGGCGTTGGCGGGTCCCTGGGCACGCACCACGCCACGCACGTCGGCAACAGGCAGCTCTCCGCCGGTGATGCGCCGGATTTCTGCGGCCGAGAGATTGTCGATGTCGACAGCGATGTCGAAGTCGCCACCTTTCAGCTCGGCATCGACATGGCCATGCAACTTGGAGGCGGCAGTCTCCAGATGCAGGCCGTCGACTTCGATCCTCTGTCCGGCGGCGACGTAGCGCACTTTGGCCTCACTGCGGCGCAGGTGGAGGTCGCGGTCGGGAAGGCGCAACGACAGGCGATTGAGCTCGATCTGTTGCGCGCCCGACTCGATCTTTGCGGCGGCGTCCAGCTCGATCTCGGCAACATTGTAGGTGGTGTTGGGCAGCACCAGCTCGAGTCCGCCATCACGCAGGGTGATGTCGTCGAGCAGGATCACCAGCTGAAAGCCGACCTTCGCTTGTTCGCCTTCGACTTCGGCCTTGGCGGGGACGAGGCGTTGTACATTCCAACGC
>DASPMH010000225.1:0-5471 GCA_035627175.1 Terriglobales bacterium
TCGAAGTCGGCACCGGGGTGTCGGTTGGCGTCGAGCTCGGCAGCGGCGTGTTGGTCGGCGTCGCCGTCGGCGGCACGGTGTCGGTCGGCGTGTGGGTCGGCGCCGCGGTGTGGCTCGGGGTGAACGTCGGCGTCTCGGTCGGAGCGATACAAGGCGGCTGGCTGGTGCCGTCGGCGGGGTCGCAGCCGGCGTCGAGCTCGTCGCGGTTGAGGAAGCCGTCGATGTCGCGATCGGTGCCGCGCGCCGCGGCGCCGGGCGGATAGCAGGTGTAGGTCAGCGATTCGCCGGCGGCATTGATCGCGCTGCGCAGATTGGCATCGGTGATGTTGGCCTCGGCGGCGCGATCGGGATCGAAGGAGCTGACCGCAGGATCCCAGCGATAGCTGCGCTCCTCGCCATTGACGAAGCCGGTGGCGACGAGGTCGCACTCGCGGGCATTGGGGAAGCCGGTCGGCGAGATGCCCTTGTAGACCCAGGGCGTGCTGGCGCGGATGCGCAGCAGATCGATGCGCGCGCCGACAGTGGCGGCGTTGCTGCTGGTCAGTGTGATCTGCTGGCCGACGACCGGAGCGATGTCGTTGTCGAAGGCGAGCATGTAGAGCTCCATGCTGCGCCGTCGGCGATTGGCGTTGGTCGTCGTTGCACCTTCGCCACCGACATTGAAGCCCTGCGGGTTGAAGGAGCCGATGGTGTTGTTGAAGACGTCGGCGTGGAAGAAGCGATAGAGGGTGTCGGTGCTGCCGTCGTGCAGGAAGCCGAAGCCGCGGATTTGATTGCCCTTGTGCGCCGAGTCCGGGGTCGAGAGGTTGTTGGTTTCGAGCGTCGTCGTGCCGTTGAAGAAGCTGATGTCGGGCAAGCCGAACATGCCAACCTTCGTATAAAGATTACGCAGGTGAGCGACCTTGATGATCTGAGTTTCGTCTTCGAAGCTCGCCAGCCCGCCAGCGCCGAAGAAGCCGGCGGCGGCATTGAGCTCATGGCAGCCGTTGCACCGAAAACCCAAGCTGCCGGAACAAAAGCCATCGGAGCAGCGGCCGCTCGGGAAGGTGCCGGTGAAGAATTCAAACCCGGAGCGCTCGTCGAGCGTCAGGTCGTTGTTGACGTCGCCCTTGAGTGAGTTGTCGAGGTTGCGGACCGGATTCGGCGGCAGCATCACCTGCATCTGGAAGTCGGTGAACTTCTGCATGTCCGCCTGCAGATCGACATCATTGGGTGAGCGTTCGCTGCCGACCAATCCCGGGAAGGCGACGATGAAGTTGCGGAAATTGAGGCTTTCGTCGCCGCGGTCGCTGCCCGAGTTTACATAGGGTGCGTCCTGGCCGAAGAAGCCGTCGACGCGATCACCGCGCCAATGCAGACCGCCATGGTTCTGCATGCCGCGCAGCGTTTGGGTCGTCATTGGGCCCTTCATCGGATGAAATTGATCGTTCCCCGCGCCGCCGTTCTGATCGCCCGCGGCGGCCTCGAGGTTGATCGGGATGGTGTTGGTGGTGACGTCGTCGTCCGGATTGCCGAGGTCCCAGGCGAGGCTGTCGAGATCGCCGAAGATGTGGCAGCTGGCGCAGGACGCTTCGCCGTTCGAGGAGGTAGCGATCGCGTCGTAGAGAATCGGGCGGCCGGCGACCAGCGAGCTCGGCTCGGGATTGTGCATGCTGATGTGAGCAAGCTCGGCCTTGGTCGTCGGATTGATGACGGAGATGGAATTGTCGAAGCGGGTCATCACGTAGAGGCGGTTGTTGGTCTCGTCCAATACCAGCCCGGACGGACCACCACCGCTGACGTTGATGTAGTTGGCGCTCTCGCTGGTCGGATTGAAGCTGTCGTTCTCGAGTGTCGCCGTATTGAAGACGCCGATCTTGCTCGAGCCGAAAGCGGCGACGTAGAGCTTGCTGCCGTCGGCGGTGATCGCCATGTCGACCGGCGTCGCCAGGCTGTGGTCTTTGATCCCCGGAGGGGCGGGCAGGACGCTGTAGTCGATGTGCTTGTTGAGATGCCGCGCGGTTACCGATGAGCCGTCGAGGATGGTGATGCGCGACAGGCCGAGCTTGCCCTGCACCGTCGATCCGCCGCCACCGGGGCCTTCGAAGCGCACCAGATTGTTGGCTTCGGTGTTCGACACATAGATCTTGCCGGTGGGACCGACGACCATGTTGAACAGAATCGTGCCGACCCCGGTCCAGACCTGCGATTCGGCCAAAGTGTTGGCGTTGATCGCGAACACGTCGCGGTCAGGCAGGGTGAAGCGGATGCCGTTCGACCAGTTCCGCCCGAGGGTGTCCTGCCACTGGCCGTTGGCGTTGTTGTATTTGACGATCAAGCCAACTTCGGGCGCGGTGATTCCTTCGTGATTGGTCGAAGGACCGGGTAAGCCGCCGGGGACATTGCCGCCGGCCAAGCCGTTCGGCGACACGATCGTATCCTGATGCTCTCGGCCGGCGGTTGCGGCGGTGAAGCCGTTGCGGACCACGCCTTCTGTCACTACCGAGGTCTGATTGCCCGAGTGAAACACAGCCGCGTAGACGGTGTTGCCGTCTGGGCTGACGGCGAGAGCACGCGGGGTGTCGCCGAAGAGGTTGAGGATCTTGAGCGGTGTGCCGCCGAGGGTTGCCCCGAGGTTGGCGGCATCGAAGACCCAGACATCGGAGCGGCCGACGCCGGGCGTCGTCAATTCCGGGTCGCCGGCACCGGGAACTGCTGCGATCGAAGCGTCGACGCGATGCTGGCCGCGATGCGCGGTGGTGATGAAAGCCTTGCTTCCGCCCGCGGCGAAAACGATGTCGCGCGGCTCGTCGCCGACGAGCAGGGTTCGCGTCACCCGCGGCGGATTCGCCGAGACGTCGACGATGCTGATGCTGTCAGAGAGGTGGTTGACTACCCACACTTCGCTGTTGCTGCGCACCGCGACAGCGCAGGGTTCGAGGCCGACGTGCACCGAGCCGGTCTTCAGCAAGCTGTTGCCGGAGATGGTGAAGATCTCCAGTCGATTGTCCGGGATGTTGGTGGCGAACAGCCGCGTGCCGTCGGCCGACATCGCCATCGGCCGCACCGGTCCGGTCTCGAAGGCGGTAAACAGCGGACCGGTAGTTTGCGCCGCGGCCTGCGAGGCGACGAGCGCGATCGCAAGTGCAACAAGGGCAGTTCGATTCACAACGCGCATCAGCCACCTCGGGCAGGGTAAGGTTGTCGGGGGGAAAACGTGCGCGCTTCTACTACAGGGCCAAACCAGCTGCCAAGCGGGAAAGCAGTGTAGTAGTGCGGCGGCCGGCGCCACCCCCAATTCTCCTTGACTCCCGGCGACCGCCCCCCTAGATCGCCGGCGGAGGTTTCCCCATGTTTCGGCAACACCCCTGGCGAGCCCAGCTCGCGCTCTACGGCACCATTCTGCTCTCCGCCGCGATGACCTCGCGCCTCTGGGCCTGAAGCTCACTTCCGCCGCCACCCCCGGTGCCCTTCTGCACATCCTGATCACCAACGACGACGGCATCGACTCGCCGGCCCTGGTGCCGTTCGTCGAGGCGATGGCCGGGCTCGGCGAGATCCACGTCGTCGTTCCCGCCGCCGAACGCAGCTGGATCGGCAAGGCGATCACCCGTCATGGGGTGATCTCGGTGCGCGAAGAGTTGCGCGGCGGCATCCGCATGCTCGCGGCGGGCGGCACGCCGGCCGATTGCGTCAGCCTCGCCGTCCATTCGCTCGGCTTTCCGCGTCCCGATCTGGTGATCTCCGGCATCAATCTCGGATTGAACTACACCCTCGCCTTCCTGCTCTCGAGCGGCACCGTCGGCGCTGCGATCGAGTCCTGGATCGCCGGCATCCCCTCGATTGCCTTCTCGATGGGTCTACCGACCGATCCTTGGGGGGTTACCGACGGTGTCGATCCCGGCGCGATACGCGACGCCGCGGTCGGCACCTCGCGCGTCTCCCGCGACATCGTCGATACCTTGCTGCGTGCCGGCTACCCCGCGGGGGTCGACACCATCACCGTCAACATGCCCGCCGGTGCTTCATTGGCGAGTCCGCGCGTCGTCAGCGGCGTAACGCGCTCGCGCTACGGCAGGTTGTTCGTGCCCGATGGCGACAATGCCGGCGGCTATGTGCATCGCTTCGATGCACTGTGGCCGACCGAGGACAATCCTCGCGGCGACATGGCGGTGGTCGACGGCGGTGGGGTCGCCATCTCGCCGTTGCGTTTCGACATCGCAGCCGAGCTCCCGCCCGACCTCGTCGGCGCGCTCGAGCGACGCTAACCGCGATTTTCTTTGATCCGCCGTCCGGCGAAGGTGCCGCACAGCACCACCTGACCGTCGTTGATCAGCTCGGTGATGACGCGGACGACTTCGTCGTCCGATTCGAAGTGGCGTTGAACGTCGCAGACGAGATCCAGGAGAGTCGAGCGCCGGGGATACCGCATCTTTAGAATGACCTTTACGGCTGAAGGATTTCTTCATCTCGCAGAGATCGAGCCAAGTTGGTGCTGCAGCGGCTGCCGAGTGCGGGGGAATCTCGGTGCGATTGTCGACAGCGCTCTCGCCTAAAGAACCTCGCATCACCGCAACGGAATTGCGTCACTGCCGTAAAGCATCAAGTGCGGCTGGGGCGTGCCGGTGTAGCTGCCGTCGGTAGACGGCGGCCGGGGTGGCTTGTAGCTGCCGTCGGTAGACGGCGGCAGGTGTAGCTTGTAGCTGCCGTCGGTAGACGGCGGCAGGAGTGCTTGTAGCTGCCGTCGGTAGACGGCGGCAGGTGTAGCTTGTAGCTGCCGTCGGTAGACGGCGGCAGGGTAGCTGGGAATCGACTTGCGTGCGGGGCTCGCAAAAATCCCCGCGCCTGCGGCGCTGACGCCTTCCGCGGCGGAAGGCATCAGCCCTTTGGGAAAGGGGCGCACACCTAGCGCGCGGCTAGCGGGGGCGAGCCTGCCAGACCGGCGTGATCGGCGAGGCCGCGCATCACTTCGAGGATGGTCAGCTCCGCCGAGCGGCGCGGGTGCCAGCCGAGCTCGGTGCGGGCGCGGCGGGAATCCATCAAGGGGACATTGAACGCAAGATCGAGCCAGCCCGGCGAGGCCGGTTCGAGACGGAGGTGCCAAGCGATCGACGCGAGCACGCGCATTAAGCGCGGTGGGACATGGAGCTCGCGGGTGCGGAGGATGCGCGCCAAGCGCTCGCCGTCGAGAACCGGGTCGGCAGCGAGATTGAACGCGCCGCGCGCTTCGGGGTGCATTGTCGCGAGGTGGAAGGCTGCGCCGACGTCGCGGGAATGCACCGCCTGAAAACGCAGCCGTTCGTTCGAGGGTACGAAGGGCACCCAACCCGGGCGGGCGAGTAGATTGGGGAAGAGCGGTCCGAGGAAATAGCGCTGCTGCTCCGAAGCCGAGTCGCGTTTGAAGATCAGCGCCGGACGCATCCGCGCCACCCGCATCGCCGGCGTCGCGGCCTCGACTCGGTCGAGAATCTTCTCGACGGCCGCCTTCTGGC
>DASPMH010000226.1:0-3224 GCA_035627175.1 Terriglobales bacterium
GGGTCCTTGCTCCCGGGCTCGCCGCCGAGCAGCTCGATCGCCCGGTTGGCGATCACCTCGTTGGCGTTCATGTTCGACTGCGTTCCCGAGCCGGTCTGAAACACCACCAGCGGGAAGTGGTCGTCGAGCTTGCCGGCAACGACCTCTTCCGCGGCGGTGGTGATCAAGTTGGCGAGCTCGCGCGGCAGCTCGCCGAGCTCGCAGTTCGCTTCCGCCGCGGCTTGCTTGAGCAAGCCGAGCGCTCGGATCATCGGCCGCTGCCAGCGAAAACGCCGCACTCCGATCGGGAAATGCTCGATCGAACGCTGCGTCTGAGCCCCCCAATAACCGTCGGCGGGCACTTCGATCGTGCCCATCGAATCGCTTTCGGTGCGGCTGCCGGCCACCTTCACTCCTTGGTTTTCAGCTTGCTGTCGTTCTCGCGGATGAAGTTGCGGATGTCGTCGGCCATATCGAGCAGTCTCGTCCACTGCTCCTTGTAGAGCGTCACCGGAAAACGCCCCATGCCGTAGACCGAGACCGCACCCTTCTCACTGACCCGCAGCGACAGCCCACGAGTCTGCCGTTGCTTGAGCGAATCGTTCTCGGCCTTGAGGCGGTCGAGTTGCGCCTTGAGATCTTCGTCTTCCATGGTGTCCTCGCAAAGTTGGTAGGCCCCCCACGTTACCGCGTCGCCCCGCGAACGCAATCGACCACGAAGGACTACCCTGGGGCTGCCCTCGCCCCGCGGGGCTCACCGATGTAGCTGCGTTCGGCAGACCGCGGCGGCAGGTGCGCTGCGCTGTGCCGAGGCTCGCAGAAATCCCCCGGGCCTGCGGCGCTGAGGCTTTCGCCGGCGAAAGCCTCAGCCCTTTGGGAAAGGGGGCGATTTCCTATCTTGGTCCTTGCGCTCGATACGCCTTGCGCACTGTCTCGATGGTGTCCGCCTGCGCGGCCTGCTTGTCGCTGCGGTAGCGCTTGACCCGCGCGAAGCGCAGCGCCAACCCACCCGGGTAATGTGGGCTCGCTTGCAAATCGTTGTAGGCGATCTCGACCACCAGCTCCGGACGCACGTACACCGTCGCGGCGTCGCGGCCGATCTCGCGCGCCAGCAGCTCTTTGGTCTGCCACTCCAGCAGCGCGTCGGTCAGGCCCTTGAAGGTCTTGCCGAGCATCACAAATCCGCCGTTCTCTGCGTCGCGGGCGCCGAGGTGCAGGTTCGACAACCAGCCGGTGCGCCGCCCATGACCCCACTCCGCCGCCAGCACCACCAGATCGAGCGTCTGCGCCTTCTTGATCTTCTGCCAGCTCGAACCGCGACTGCCCGCCTCGTACGGCGCGTCGAGGCCCTTGGCCATCAGCCCTTCGTGGCCGCGCGCGAGGGCGGACTGGAAGAATTCCTGCGCCACCTCGACATCGGCGGTGATCAGCCGCGGGATGCGCAGCGCCTGCGGCAGCTCCCGCTCGAGCAGCTCGAAACGTTCTCGCGCCGGCCGGTCGGCGATATCGTCATCTTGCCAGCGCAGACAGTCGAAAAAGAACACCTGCAGCGGCAGCTCGGCACGCAACGAGGCGAGGTCGGCTTTGCGTCCGAAGCGACGCATCGTCACCGGGAACGGCTGCGGCGTTCCGCCGGCAGCGAGCGCGATCGCTTCGCCGTCGAGCACCACTTCGCGCAGCGGCAGCGCCCGCACGGCCTGCACCACCTCCGGCACGGCTACGCTGACATCGTTGAGCTGGCGCGAATAGACCCGCACCTGGTCACCCGACTTGTGGACCTGCACCCGTGCCCCGTCGAGCTTCCACTCGAGTGCCGCCTCGCCGAGATCCGCCAGCGCCGCGGCGACGTTCTCGGCGGGCTGCGCCAGCATCGGCGCGATCGGCGTCAGCGGCACCAGACGAAACTGGTTCAGTCCTGCGCTGCCCTGATGCAAGGCGGCTTGTGCTACCGCGGCGAGGTCGGCGCCGTACATCGCGGCACGTCTGACCGCAGAGCCAGGGACATTCGCCGCGACTGCGATCGCATCGAACATCAACCCCTGCAAAGCCCCCTGGCGCAGCTCGCCGAGCAGCAGCCGGGCGAGGAACTCCTGCTCGGCGGCGGTGGCGCGCGAGAACAAGGTCCGCAGTAAGTCGCGCCGGCGATTCGCCGAGCCGGGGCCGCTCGCGGCCGCCAATCCGGCGATGATGCGATCGACCTCCGCCAGCGTCAGTTGCGCCGTCGCTGCGGCCGGAGCCGTGCTCGCCTGGCTGACCAGGGTCGCGCCGATACCGACCTTCCCCTGGCGCAGCGTGCCGGTCAGAAAGCACACCGCCAGACCGACCTCTTCGGGAGCAAGGCAGCGCAGACACTCGGCAAGACTGCGAACCTTGGCAGTGCGGCTGCGGGTCTCGGCGACGACCCGTGAGGTCTGCGCCAGAAATGCGAGCGGCGTCACCCAGTCATCATCGCACGCTGCCCGCACCAAGCAGATCCCCATTTTGAACCGAGATCAAAACCTGGGTTCCCTGAGGCGGCAGATTTGTTAGTTTGCGGCGCGTGATTGGGACAGGCGACGGCGACGAGCGGCTACAGCTGGCGTTGCAGACAGGCAAGATCGGGGTCTGGGACTGGGACCTGATCCAGGATCGCATCTCTTGGAGCGAATCGCTCCACCTCATCCACGGGGTTGACCGCGCTGCGACACCTAGCTTGGCTCTTTTCCTCGAGCTGGTTCATCCCGACGACCGTGAGCGAGTCGCGGCCGCGATTCGAGCCACGCTCGACGGTCATTCGCCACACGAGCTCGAGCTACGTGCCATCCGCCCTAACGGCGAGACGATCTGGCTGTTCATCAACGCCATGGTTATCCGGCACGACGGCCATCCGGTGCGCATGCTCGGCGCGACCATCGATGTCACCGACCGCAAACGCACCGAGATGCGCTTGCGCGAGAGCGAAGAGCGCTTTGCCAAGGCGTTCAACGCTAGCCCGCTCAGCCTGACGATCTCCTCGCTGCTGAGCGGGCGGCTGATCGAAGTCAACGAGACCTTCACCGTCGTCTCCGGCTACAGCCGCGAAGAGGCGCTAGGGAGGACCACGGCCGAGCTGGGGCTGTGGGCGAAGCTTTCCGACCGCGAACAAGAGCTCGGCCTGATCCGCGCCAGTGGGCGAGTCCGCAATGCCGAATACTGCTTTCGCAACCGCCACGGCCAAGAGATCGTCGGCCTGCTGTCCGCCGAGTGCATCGAGATCGCCGGCGAGC
>DASPMH010000227.1:0-4639 GCA_035627175.1 Terriglobales bacterium
CAGGCCTTGGGGATGTTCTCCGCAGCCGTGTGCCCGAGCTTCGATAGCGATGGCAACGAGCAGGTCACCGTCGACGAGATCATGACTGCAGTCGACCGCGCTCTGACCGGATGTGTCGCCGCGCCGACGGCGACCGTCGCAGCGACGGAGACGCCGACAGTCGCAGCGACCGCGACTGCGATGGTGACGGAAACGATGGTGGCCACCGTTCCTGCCACCAACACTCCGACCACTACTGCCATCGCGACGGCGACCGCGACCGCCGATGGATCGGCAACGCCTCCGCCCACTGCCACCGGGACGGTCGTAGCGACCGAGACCGTTGCCGCGACGGCTACCGCCGATATGACACCGCTGCCGACGGAGCCGAGCACCACTCCTACTTTGGCCGCGACCGGCACAGCCGGATCGGAGACCCCGACCGAAGTCGCTACCACTTCGCCAACGCCGGTGGACACCGCGACGCCGGTTAGCGAAACCCCGGCCGCGACAGCCACCGCAACCGACAGCGGCGAAACACCGGTAGCCAGCGAGACACCTACCCCGGCGGCGACCGCCACTGCCGGTGGCGAGGAAACCGCGACCGCCGCGCCCAGTGAATCGCCGACCGCCGCTGGAACTGAGACAGCTACTGCCAGCGTCGAGACCGCTACGCCGGAGCTCACCGCTACGACCACGACGACCGGCACCCCGGCCAGCGGCGAGACCGCGACGCCGACACCTGCGGCAACGGAGACTCCTACGGCGGCCGAGGCGAGCGCCACCGCCACCAAGAATGCGACGCAGACGCCCAGCGCTTCGCCGACCGCGACTCCGTCGTTTGCGCCAGCCGGCATGCCCGCCGGCCTCGCGGCGGTGGTCAGCGCCGACGCCGTCGAGCTGAGCTGGGCAATGCCCAATCCTTCGTCGGGAAATACCGAGGTTCTGGTCATGCGCCGGCTCAACGACCCGGCAAGCGGTCCGGACGACGCTGAAGCGGTCGAAGTGTTCCGGGGCGCCATGGCAGCGGCCGAGGATGCTCTGATCGAGCTGCTGCCGACCACCGGCGCGATGGCGCGCGAATATTTCTACACCGCCTACGGCTGCCAGCCCGGCGGCGGCGACTGCGACCAGCAGGGAGTAACGGTCAGCGTCGAGCCGACGCTGATCGAAGTGCTGCGCGCCGGCGGCTACGTGCTCCATTGGCGCCATGCCGCCGCCGATGTCTGCGCCGACAACCTCGGTCTCGGCACCGCTGCGACGACTACCTCGCCGGATTGGTGGCGCAGCTGCGAGGCGACCTGCGCGACGGCGACGGCGCGCCAGCTCAATCCCGAGGGGGTCAACCAGTCGACGGAGATCGGCAACCAGTTGCGCGCCCGCAACATCGCTTTCGATCGCGTTCTCTCCAGCGAATTCTGCCGCAACTTCACCACTGCCGAGCTGATGAACCTCGGCCCCGAAGTCGAATTGCTGCCGGAGATCACTTATTTCGTTTACGACGAGGTCGATCGTTGTGAGAGCTCGTACGAGCTGATCGAGCGAGTGCCGGCGACCGGCACCAACACCGCGATCATCGGCCACGCCGGCTTCAGCCCGTCTTGTCTGACGCTGGGGACGCTGGCTTGGGGGCAGGCCGCGATCTTCAAGCCCGACGGCAACGGCAATGCGCAACTGATTGCACTGGTCCAAGCTCACGAATGGGCCTCGCTGTGACCCGACCATGATTCGCGACATCTTCAGCGAAGAGCACCAGCAGTTCCGCGAGCAGTTCCGCCGCTTCGCGGCGCGCGAGATCGAGCCCAAGGTCGAGCACTGGAATGGCACCGGCATGAGCGACCGCACGACCTGGCGCAAGCTCGGCGAAGCCGGTTTTCTCGGCGCCGCGGCGCCGGTCGAATACGGCGGCGCCGGCGGGGATTTTCTCTACGACGCGATCGTCATGGAGGAGATGGCCTATCTGCGGGCGCACGCGCTGATGATGTCGCTGCACTCCGATATCGTCATGCCGTATCTCACCACCTACGGCAGCGAGGAGCAGAAACGCCGCTACCTGCCTGGCTGCATCAGCGGCGAGATCCTGCTCGGGATTGCGATGACCGAGCCGGGCACCGGCTCGGATCTGCAGAACGTTCAGACCAAAGCGATCCGCCGAGGCGATCACTACGTCCTCAACGGCGCCAAGACCTTCATCTCCAACGGTCAGATCGGCGATCTGTTCGTCGTCGTCGCCAAGACCGACCCCAACGCCAAGCCGGCGTACAAAGGAATCAGCCTGATTCTGGTCGAGGCCGACACTCCCGGGTTCATCCGCGGCCGCAAGCTCGACAAGCTCGGTCTGCGCGGTCAGGACACCAGCGAGCTGGCATTCGAGGATTGCGCCGTACCGGTCGGCAATCTTCTCGGGGGCGAGGGCGAGGGCTTCCGTATGTTGATGGAGAAGCTGCAGCAGGAGCGGCTGACCATTGCCGTCGGTTCGATCGCCTCGTGCCGGCGGGCGCTCGACGATACCATCGACTACGTCAAGCAGCGCCACGCTTTCGGCCGCCCGGTCGGTTCCTTCCAGAACACTCAGTTCAAGCTTGCCGAGCTGGCGACCGAGGTCGAGGTCGGCCAGGCCTTCGTCGACAAGTTGCTGGTAGCGCATGTCCGTGGCGACGATCTCGTCAAGGAAGTCAGCATGGCAAAACTGTGGACCACCGATCTACAGAAGCGGCTGACCTCCGAGTGCGTCCAGCTGCACGGCGGCTACGGCTTCATGCTCGAGTATCCGATCGCGACGGACTACGCCGATGCCGCAGTGCAGTCGATCTATGCCGGCACCAACGAGATCATGAAAGTAATCATAGCCCGTAAGTTGGGGCTTTGAGGGCGACTGCGACTCCCCTCAGGCCTCAAGCCTCTGCCAGCTTGGCTGCGATCTTTGTTCTTACTCCGGCAATCAGCTGCTCGACCGGGAGCTCGGCGAACTGGTGGTGCGGGATCTCGTCGAGCACGGTTACCTTGATCTGGTGGCGGCCGCGCAGGACGTAGCCGCGTTTCGGTAGGGCGTGCGAGGTGCCGTGCACCACGATCGGCAAAATCGGAGCGCCGGTGCGCTGCGCCAGCGTGAAGGCGCCGTGCTTGAAGTCCTTCAGCTTACCGTCCATCGAGCGCGTCCCCTCGGGAAACATCATGATCGAATTGCCCTGGCGCAGGGCTAGCTCGCAGGCGACCATCATCGCATCGATGCTTTCCTTGTCGCCGCGCCGCAGCTTGATGTAGCGGTTGAGGCTCATGTTCCAGCCGACGAAGGGCACACGGAAGTTCTCGATCTTCGAGACCCATTTGAAATGCGCGAACAGGCGGAACAGCACCAGGATGTCGAGCAGCGACTGGTGGTTGGCCACCATCACGTAGGCGACGTTCGGGCGAATCTTGGCTCGCCCTTCGATGCTCACTCGCCAGGCCGGGTTGATCCAGGTGTACAGCGAGGCCCACAGGCAGGTGAAACGATGCAGCAGCGTCAGCCGCGGATCGACCCATACCGTCGCGGCCCAGATCAGCACCGCGAGCGGAAAAAGCAGCATTGAGCTGATCACGATGAAGAGCCAGAACGCGGTCGAAAACAGACGGCGAGCGAGCACGCCCGCGCTTGTACTCACCCCCTGCCGGCGACGCAACCGGACCGAACGGGCCGGTCGCGGGCGGCGGCGCGGCACAATTGCAATCCGTTTCTCCGACTGCCACTGGTGAGGACACATGGAGGACTCGACCCCACTGCGACGCTCGCTGCTGTTCGTGCCGGCTTCCGAGCCGCGCAAGCTCGAACGGGCGAGCACCAGCGAAGCCGATACCCTGATCCTCGATCTCGAAGACGCGGTGCCGCCGGCGCAGAAGGCGGAAGCGCGCCGGCGCATGATCGCGCTCGTCCAGAGCGGCGGACACGGCCGCAGCGAGCTGGTGGTGCGGGTCAACTCGCTCGGCAGCCCGGCCTTCCAAGACGATCTCGAAGCGGTCGTCGAGGCCGGCGTGACGACGATCCTGTTGCCGAAAGCGGATTCGGCCGAGTCGGTCGAGTTCGTCGTCCGCAAGCTCGAGCAGGTCGAAGGCGACGCCGAGCGCGAGCAGCAGGTCCGCATCATCGCTCTGGTCGAGAGCGCCCTCGGTATCGTCAACGCTGCCGCCCTCGGCAGGAGCACGCCGCGCCTCGATGCTCTCTGTTTCGGTCATGTCGACTTCGCCTCCGACATGGGTCTGCCTCATGCCGAGAGCAGCCACGGTGTAGTCCTGCAGGCGCGCTGCACGGTGGCAATTGCGGCCAAAGCGAGCGGTCTGGGTGCCATCGATTGCGTCTGTCTCGCCATCAAAGACGAGATGGCCTTTCGCGAAGATGCCGTGCTCGGGGCTCAGCTCGGCTATGACGGCAAGCTCTGTGTCCATCCGAGCCAGGTTCGTTTCGCCAACGAGGTCTATACGCCGACGCCGGAACAGGTCGAATATGCCGCCCGCGTCATTGCCGGCTGGCGCAGCGCCCAATCCGCCGGCCACGCGGTGTTCACCATCGAAGGTAAGATGATCGACGCCCCGGTGGTCGCCAGCCAGGAGCGCATTCTGGCGCGAGCCCGCCGCGCCGGCGTCGGCGACGACGAGCTCTAGCGGTTTGCAAGGAGATCCATGG
>DASPMH010000228.1:0-2101 GCA_035627175.1 Terriglobales bacterium
CGGGCGATCCACGCCTCCAGCTCCTTGCGCGTCACGGCCGAGGTGACGCGCAGCGGCGGCTTGATGAGCGAAAACTCCGCAACTTCGTGCGTCGACAGGGCGACCTTCACCGCCTCGACCGCTTCATGCAGCTCATAGGCAAGGTCGTTGGCGATCAGCGCATCGAACGCCTCGAGCTTTTCCGGCTCCAGCGCACCCTGTCGCACCGTCTGCAGCACCGCCTGCGTTGCCGGCGAGTTCAGGAACGAGAGGCGATGCCACTGCTCCAGATCCGAAAAGAGCCAGGCGGGAACCGGCCGCCGCTTGCCGAAGAGATCCTTGTACTCGGACGTCGAGCCGAGCATCGGCGAAACCAGATGCCGGATGATGCGGGCGTCGAATGCGTCGCCTGCAATGCCGACGCCGCCGCTTCCGAGCACGTCCGTGTCGAGACCGGCGCGGGATGCGCGCGGCGAGAGCTTTACGACCGAGAAATCGCTGGTGCCGCCGCCGAAGTCCGCGATGAGTGCAAGCGCGGCCGTGCCGGCCCGTCGCGCGAAATGATAAGCCGCGCCGACCGGCTCGTATTCGAAGCGGACGTCCTCGAAGCCTGCCAGGGCAAAGCTGCGCCGCAGGCGCTCGAGCGCGCGCTCGTCGTCGGTCTCGCCGGTGGAACCTGCAAAGCGCACCGGACGGCCTGCAACGGCAGCACCGCCGATCGCCGGACCGCCGCAGGAAACGCTGTCTCGCAGGCCGCTGAGAATGAGACCGACGAGCGATTCGAGCGTATGGATGTGTCCGAAGACATTGGTGGACTGGGTAAGGCGGCTTGCGAGAAACGTCTTGAGCGATTGCATGAAGCGGCCTTCGCCCGAGCCGTGCACGTGTCGCTCCAAAGCATCCGGCCCTGTATGCACCGCAATCTTCTGACCGGTGCCGGCAGCGATCCGCTCGAAGTACAGCACGGAGCGGAAGGTCGGCAGGCGCCGGTTCTTCCATGCGAACGTGGCCAGCACCGGCTCTTGATCCGCGGATGCGATGGCCACTGCGCTGTTGGTGGTTCCGAAGTCGATGCCGACGGCAAGCATGGCGCATCATCGCTGGAAGAGGGCCTGCCGCAACTGCGGCACCGATGCTCGACGCTTCCCTATGGTTGACCAGCGGCAGGCGTGCCATACCGATCGAGGACACCTCCGACCGCGCCGCGCCGGCGCGGCGTTCTTGCCAAAGCCGGCACCTCGCCAAGCGGCGAGGGCCGCGGAAAAAACGCTGCGATCGACGAGCACCCACCCCGGAAGGACGTCGAAGCTGCCGACAACAGGAGGACGAAATGCTCGAGCTCATCTGGATCGTGATCATCGGCGCCATCGTCGGCGCACTGGCCAAGCTGCTCATGCCCGGCGATGACCCCGGCGGGTTCATCATCACCGCGCTCATCGGAATCGCGGGAGCGATGATCGCGACGTTCCTCGGGCGCGCGCTCGGCTGGTACCAGCCCGACGAGGCGGCAGGCTTCATCGCCTCCGTCGTGGGCGCGATCCTGATTCTGTTCGCCTACAACCGGCTCAAACGGCCAGGTCGTTCACCCAGCGTCTGACGAGCTCGACGACGCCGGCGAGGCGATCGCTGCCCGGCTGCACGTCGGGCAGGTGCACGAAGCCGCAGCGATACGACGGCGCTTCGACGGCCGCTCGATGCGCGGCGTGGAAGAACACGTGATTGCAGACGAAGCAGCCGGGATCGTGTGAGAAGACCACCGCCTGCGACATCTCCTCCGCCGCCACGGCCATTCGCTCGAGCGGGAGCGTGCTTCGGTATGCGGCCGGAGCCGCCTCGATGATGGGCAGACGCCGGCGCAGCTCGCCGTCGTTGTCCGGCCGGATGCAGTCGTTCAGGTTGAGCGCGAGCTGTTCGAGCTGCACGCACGGCGCGCCCGCATGCAATCCCAGCATCAGTAGTGCCTGCGGCCGATGAGCATCCAGCAGGCCGTGCAGGCGTGCCTGCGCGCGCTGGAAAGATGTGGGCAGGACGGCCGTGATCACATCGGGGTCGCCCGCGATTTCCAGCTCACCGATGACCAGCTCGGAGGAATTCGTCGTCGCACCGCCGAACGGCTCGAAAC
>DASPMH010000229.1:0-2386 GCA_035627175.1 Terriglobales bacterium
CGCGACCGGAGTCGTAGCGGCTAGGCCGTGGTCGCCGGCCGGCGCACCCGATCGATCGGTCACGTCAGTTCGCCGCTTTGAGATCGGTAATCAGCTTGTCGATCTTGACCGCCGCGGCGCCGATGTCGCGCAAAGTCGTCAGTGACACCGTCGCTTTCGGATAGCTCGCCGGATTGTCGAGCTCTTCCGCTGTCAGCAGCCTGCGCGTCTCGAGATTCGGGTTGGTGTACGGGAACTCCGCCGAGATCAGCCGGCTCACCTGCGGCCGCAGGATGTAGTCGATGAAGCGATGGGCCGCTTGCGGATTGGTTGCATTGGCAGGGATCGCCAAGTTGTCGAGGAAACGGTGCGCTCCCGGCTGTGGCAAAACGTAGCGGAATTTCTTGTCTTGCCTGTACAGCAGCGCCGCTTCCCCGGACCAGACGATGCCGATATCGACATCGCCGTTGAGCAATGCCGTCTTCGGGCTGTCCGAGTCATAGACCTTGACCAACGGCAGCCATCGCTCGAGCACTGTTCGCGCCCGCGCCAGGTTGCCGTCGCTTACGTCATTGACGTCCAGATCCAATGATGCGAGCGCCCAAGAAACGATCTCTCGAGGATCATCGACGATGACGATGCGGCCGCGAAATTTCTCTTGAAACACATCTCGGTAGCTGCGGATCTCGTCCTGCACCTTGTTGCCATCGACGACGATTCCGACCGTCCCCGCCATCCACGCGACGCTGTAGCGCGCCCCGCGGTAGGTGATCTCGCGGTACTCCGGAGCCAGGTTGCGCAAGTTCGGTAACTTGTCATCCGACAGAGGCAACAGCAGCTTCTCGTTGACGAGCGCCTCGACGACATACTCCGAAGGCTGGATCAGATCGTAGCGCTGCGCCCCCGAAACCAGCTTCGCCAACATCTCTTCGTTGGAAGAGTAGCTCTCGTAATTCACCTGGATGCCGGTTTCGCGGGTGAAGCCATCGATCACCGCTTGCGGCACGTATTCCGACCAGGCAAACAAGTTGAGCTCGCCCGTGGCTCCCCGAGCGGCTGTTGCTGCCAGCAGCAGCACCGCGGTCGCCAAGGATTTCCGCATCATTCAGCACTTTCCTCCCTAGTCGTTTGCACGGATCCGCTGCTGTCGCGGCGGCGCAGCAGCTCTGCGGCTACGACCAATGCGGCTGTGGTGACGATCATCACCGTTGAAATCGCATTGAGGGTCGGGTCGAGTCCTTTCCTGATCCGTCCGAAGATCTCGATCGGCAGTGTCCGCGACGATGCACTGGCGGTGAAATAGCTGACGATCAGCTCGTCGAGGGACAAGCTGAACGACAGCAACCCACCGGCCACGATCGCCGGCATCAGATCCGGCAGTAGCACCTTGCGGAATGCTCGAGACGGAGTGGCGCCGAGATCCAGCGCTGCTTCCATCAAGGTGGGATCGATGCGCGCCAGCCTCGCCTGCACCGCGACCATCACGAACGGGAAGCAAAACGTGACGTGCGACAGCACCAGGGTCAAGAAGCCGAGCTCGACGCCGGCGGCGACGAAAAGGATCAGCAGGCTGACGCCGAGTATCACTTCGGGCACGATCATCGGCACCAGCATCAACGTTTGGAGCATTCGCCCACCTGGATAAGCATAGCGGTGCAGAAGATACCCTGCCGCCGTCCCCAGCAGCACCGACAGCGCCGTCGAGGCGCCGGCCACCACCAAGCTGTTGCTCAGAGCGTGCAGCAGCGATCGGTCGTTCCAAATCGCCACGTACCATTTGGTGGTGAAGCCTTGCCATACGATATTGAGGGCGGAGTCGTTGAACGAATACCCGATCAGTACCGCGACCGGCACATACAGGAACAGCAAAGTGGCGATCGTCCATGCCACGAGCAGCGCCTGCGCCGGCTTCATGGGGCGGCGCTATAGCATGATCCGCGGTGGGCACCGGAAGCGGCGTTTCTCTCGCAAGCGGCGTGTGCTCTAACCTTCGCATGGCTTACGCCACTCTTGCCGAGCTGCGCCGTCTCGACCGAGCCCACTTGATCCATCCCTACACCGATCACCCGCCGATGTATGCCGAAGGCACGCACGTCATGCGCGCCGGCGAAGGTTGTTACGTCGTCGATGAGGGCGGTCATCAGCTCTTCGATGCGCTCGCCGGCTTGTGGTGCGTCAACGTCGGGTACGGCCGCAAAGAGATCGCCGACGCGGTGCACCGGCAGATGACGTCACTTCCGTTCTATCCATCGTTCTTCAACACCACCACCGAACCTACCATCCGCCTCGCCGCCAAGCTCGCGGAGAAAGCACCGCCGCGCTTACAGCGCGTCTTCTTTTCGAGCTCAGGCTCGGAGGCGAACGAAACCGCTCTCAAATTGATCCGTGCTTACCACAAGCTGCGCGG
>DASPMH010000230.1:0-2101 GCA_035627175.1 Terriglobales bacterium
GGCGTAGGCGCCGGACGGACTGTAGATCGCCGCGTTGACGCCGATCAGCCGCCCCGCGGTATCGAGCAGCGGCCCTCCGGAGTTACCGGGGTTGATGGCCGCGTCGGTCTGGATGACGTCGCGGATCGGGATGCGCGCCACCGACTCGATTTCGCGGCCGAGCGCCGAGATGATGCCCGTGGTCAGCGTCTGATCGAGCCCGAATGGATTGCCGATCGCGAACACCGACTGCCCCACCTGCAGATCGTGCGAGGTGCCGATCGGAATCGGCTGCAGAGCCGCGCGCGGAGCATCGATGCGCAGCACGGCGAGATCCTTCTCCGGCGCGGCACCGACGAGGCGCGCATCGTAGCTGCTCTGATCGGCGAGGGTGACCTTGGCGCGGTCGGCACCGCGGATGACGTGGTAGTTGGTGACGACGTGTCCCTGGTCGTCCCAGATGAAACCGGAGCCGCTGCCACGCGGGATCTCGAGCAGGTTCAGCCGGAAGGCGTCGCGGCGGACGGTGATCGAGGTGATGTAGACGACCGAGGGAGAAGCGTCCTTGAACAAGTCGATGGTCGCCTGCTCGGTCGCATCGAGATGCGGGCGTTCCTGTACGGCCCGGCGGCGGGTTTCGGCCGGCAGCGAGGTCGCCAACCCCAACACCAGCATCATCGCGATCAGGTTCCGCATCCGTCTCCGTGCCCCTTCGCCGCCAAGCCTCACATGTGCTTGATAATCGCCGCGCCGAACTCCGAGCACTTCACCTTGGTCGCGCCCTCCATCAACCGATGGAAGTCGTAGGTGACCGTCTTCGCGCCGATCGCGCCTTCGATGCCTTTGACGATCATGTCGGCGACTTCCTGCCAGCCGAGGTGCTCGAACATCATCACGCCGGAAAGGATCACCGAGCCCGGGTTGACCTGATCGAGGTTGGCGTACTTCGGCGCAGTGCCATGGGTCGCTTCGAAGATGGCGTGGCCGCTGTCGTAGTTGATGTTCCCCCCCGGTGCGATGCCGATGCCACCGACCTGCGCCGCCAGGGCGTCGGAGAGATAGTCGCCGTTGAGGTTCATCGTGGCGACGACGTCGAAGTCGCGCGGCCGGGTCAGCACTTGCTGCAGGGTGATGTCGGCAATCGCATCGCGGATCAGCAGTTTGTTCTTCCACTTGCCTTCGCCGTGGCTCGACCACAGCTGAAGCGCCTGCTCGACCTCGCTGCGCACCTTGGCCTTCTGAGCGTCGGTCATCAGGTCGTAGCCGGGATCGATCTGGCGGGCATTCTCTTCGACCGAGATGCCCGCGTTCTGCTCCTTGTTGCCGAGGATCCAGGTCTCGCGCTCGGTGACGGTGTCGCCGCGAAACTCGCGGGCGGCCAAGCCGTAACCCCAGTCGCGGAAGGCGCCTTCGGTGAACTTCATGATGTTGCCTTTGTGCACTAGCGTCAGGCTGCGGCGCTGGTGCTTGAGGGCGTACTGGATCGCGGCGCGCACCAGCCGTTCGGTGCCCTCGCGCGACACCGGCTTGATACCGATGCCGCTGGTAGCGGGGAAGCGGATCTTCTTGACCCCCATCTCCTGCTCGAGGAAGGCGATCATCTTCTTCGCTTCGGCGCTCTCGGCAGCCCATTCGATGCCGGCGTAGATGTCCTCGGTGTTCTCGCGGAAGATGACTACATCGACGTGCTCCGGATGTTTCACCGGGCTGGGGACGCCTTTGAAATAGCGCACCGGCCGCAAGCAGACGTAGAGATCGAGCATCTGGCGCAAGGCGACATTGATCGAACGGATGCCACCGCCGACCGGCGTGGTCAGCGGTCCCTTGATGCCGACGATGTGCTCCTTGAAGGCGTCGAGGGTCTCGTCGGGGAGCCAGCTCTGGGTGCGATTGAACGCCTTCTCGCCGGCGAGCACTTCCTTCCAGACGATCTCGCGCTTGCCGCCGTAAGCTTTTTTCACCGCGGCATCGAAAACCGCGACGCTGGCGCGCCAGATATCCGGTCCGGTGCCGTCACCCTCGATGAAAGGAATGATCGGCCGATCGGGAACCTGCAGCTTGCCGCCGACACAACGAATGCTCTCGCCAGATGTGCTCATTCAGTCACCTCGAAGAAGATCCT
>DASPMH010000231.1:0-5065 GCA_035627175.1 Terriglobales bacterium
GGCTGAGCCGGACGACACACCCGAACCCGAGCCTGAGATCGTCGCGTCGATACCGAAATCGGAGTCGCTGCTGCCGCGCCTCGCACCGGGTCTTCCGCCCAATCAAGCCGCCGCCATCCGGGTGATCGAGGAAGGCCGCAAATTGATCGACGCCAATCAGTACGATCAGGCGACCGATCGGCTCGAACGCGGCGTATCGATCGATCCGGCCAACCCCTACGGCTACTACTACCTCGCTCGGGTCAAATATCTGAAGAAGGAATACTCACAGGCGGTCGCCTTCGCCGGACGCGCCGTCGCGCTGAGCGCGCGAACCGATCGCAAGTGGGTCAGCCGGGCCTACACCCTGCAGGCGGAGATCTTCGAGGAGGTAGGACGTTATCGCGATGCGCGCACTTCCTACGGCAAGGCGATGCAAGCGGACCCTAGCAACTTGTCGGCGCGGGTGGGCTCGGCACGCTTAGCGCCGGTGCACGACAATCCCGGGACCGAATGATGCGGGTCCTCGGCGTCGAGAGCTCCTGCGACGATACCGCGGCGGCGGTGCTCGACGGACGGCGGGTATTGTCGAGCATCGTCGCTTCGCAAGACGATGTGCACCGTCGTTTTGGCGGTATCGTGCCCGAGCTGGCGTCGCGCTCACACATTCGCAACGTCCGCAGCGTCATCGAACGCGCCCTGGTGACCGCCGGGCTCGAGCTCGATCAGATCGATGCCGTCGCGGCGACCAATGGCCCCGGTCTGGTAGGTTCGTTGCTGGTGGGACTGTCCGCCGCGAAAGCGATCGCTTTCGCTCGCGACCTGCCCTTCGTCGCAGTCAATCACATCGAGGGCCATCTGCTCTCCGCCTTGCTCGAAGAGGAAGTAGAATTCCCATACCTCGCCCTGGTGGTATCGGGCGGACATACCAGCCTCTATTTCGCCGAGAAGCTGCGCTCGTACCGGACGCTCGGTGCGACCCGAGACGATGCGGCCGGCGAAGCCTACGACAAGGTGGCCAAGATGCTCGGGCTCGGCTTCCCTGGCGGACCGGTGCTCGACAAACTAGCTCGCGACGGCGACCCGAAAGCGATCCGCTTTCCCCGGGCGCGACTGAAGAATCCGCTCCGGTCGGTAGAAAGCGGTTCGTTCGAGTTCAGCTTCAGTGGCTTGAAAACCGCCGTGTGGCAGCATCTCCGCGATCGGCCGGGGGAGCTCGACCCGGCGGCAATTGCGGACATCGCCGCCAGCTTCCAAGAGGCTGTCGTCGATATGTTACTCGACACCACTGGGGCAGCGCTGCAATCGACACAGGCACCCGCGCTGGTCATCGCCGGTGGCGTCTCCGCGAACTCGCGGCTGCGGCAACGCGCCGCCGAGCTCAGCGCCGCTCGAGGGGTGCGGCTGCACATCCCGCCGATGCGCTACTGCACCGACAATGCCGCAATGATCGCCCTGGCGGGTTCCTTCCGTTTAGCCGCGGGAGAACGCGATTCACTGACTACCAACGCTTACGCTGACCTCGAGCTGTGAGCCAGGATCGATCATCGACTCCGTTCGCCGTGCGCCGTCGCCTCGGCTCACTCGGGCGTGGCGCACGCAAAGCGCTCGGGCAGCACTTTCTCAACAGCCCGGCCATCGCGAGCCGCATCGTCGCCGCAGCCCGCTTGACGGGCGACGAGCACGTCATCGAGATCGGTCCCGGCCTCGGTGCGCTCAGCCTGATCGCCGCGGAGCAATGCCGGCAGCTCACCCTGATCGAGCTCGACCGCGATTTCGCCGAGCAGCTGCGCCAGCAGTTCGCCGATCGACCGCACGTGACGGTCTGCGAGGCGGACATATTGTCACTGCCGTTCGATCGCGTCTTGACCGGTGAGACAATCGCTATCGGCAATCTGCCATACAATATCGGCACGGCGATCCTTGCGCGGCTGCTCGACGAGCCGCGCATCCGCCGCATCGTGGCGATGGTCCAACTCGAGGTGGCGCAGCGGCTGATGGCGAAGCCCGGCAGCAAGAATTACGGGCTGCTTTCGGTATTCACTCAGCTGTCGGCTCGCGTCGACCTCGCCATAAAGGTTCGCCCTGGGGCGTTCGTGCCGCCTCCCAATGTCGATTCGGCGGTGGTGGTGATCGAACCGCATGGGCGGCCGCCGGTCGAGATCGACGATCACCAGCATTTCCGCGAAATCGTCCGCGCCGCCTTCGGCCAACGCCGCAAGCAGCTCGCCAACAGCCTCAAAGCGGCAGTACCCGATCCGATCGGATTGCTGCGGCAAGCGGAGATCGATCCAACGCGCCGCCCGGAGACGCTGACGCTCGCCGAGCTGGCGCGACTGTCGAACCAATCCTCGAGGCGGAACTGAGCTGCGATGCCGGAGCTGCCCGAGGTCGAGACGGTACGCCGCACACTGTTGCCGCTGATCGACGATCGGATCATCGCGGTCGAGGTGCGCGAGGCCCGCTTGCGCCGAGTGATCGCGACGGATTTTAAAGCACGTCTGAGCGGCCGTACCGTCGAGGCGATCGAGCGGCGAGCGAAGTATCTGCTCTTCCGCCTATCCGACGGAGAGTGGTTGCTGGCGCACCTCGGTATGACCGGGTCGCTGGTCGTACAAGACGGCTCGGCGGCGCCGGCAGCTCACGATCACGTCGTACTGTCGTTCGCCAGCGGCAAGCGGTTGGTCTTCAACGACCCGCGCCGCTTCGGATTGTTGCGAGTCGCTGCTGCTGAGACAGACCTGCCCGAACTGGCACGGATCGGCAGAGATCCGCTGACGGACCCACTCTCCGTCGAGGAACTGAAGCAGCTATGTCGCCGACGCAGCCGGCCGATCAAAAACGTCTTGATGGATCAGGCTCTCCTCGGGGGCATCGGCAACATCTATGCTAGCGAGATTCTTTTTCGCGCCGCGATCCGTCCGCGGCGGCGCGCGGCGAGCCTGACCCGACGCGAGCTGGAGCGACTGCGGGAGGCGATGACCGGCGTCTTGGCGGACGCGGTACTATTGGGCGGCAGCTCGATCTCCGATTATCGCGACGGAACCGGAAAGCCCGGGTACTTCCAGATTCACCACCAAGTATACGACCGCGCCGGCGAGCCGTGCCGCGTTTGCGGCACCGTCATCCGGCGCGTCGTATTGCTCGGCCGTAGTACCTTCTACTGCCCGGTCTGCCAGCGCTAGGTCCCGAGGCATCGAACCGCGCTGACGCACCGTCGAATGCCTCGGGGCCGGGACACGGCTCAATCAGCCTGCGGTGCGTTCGGCTGAGGAGCCTGGCCTTGGTTAGGCGCCGCCCCTGGCAAATTCCGCTGGTTGGCGCGGTTGCGCATGGTGTTGTCGGTATCGGTGCCGGTATCAGTGCCCGTCGCCTTGCCGCGGCCCGTCTTCGGCGCATCACCGGCGGCGGTGCCGGCGGCATCGCCAGCCTTGACCAGTTCTTCACCGTTGAGGGTGCGCACCGACTCGGCGATGATCACCGGGCGATCTTGCATCTGAGTCAGAGCTTCCGGGCGGATCGAGCCGGAACGGAACCACTTGTACTCCTTCTCGAGCTCATTGATCGCCAGCTTACGGACGGTACCCCGCACGATTACCGTAGTGCCATCGGGAACAGGCCCGGTGCTCGGCATCAGCACCAGCACGTCCGGACCGGCAAACAGTTGGTCTTCATCCAGAGTGAAGGCATTCGGACCGAATACCTCTTCAACTTCCGCTTTGACGCTGACGGTCTTGTTGTAGAACTGCTCCGGCAGCTTGGCGATGTCGCCGGTCTCGATCTCTCCCTGAGTACCACCCGCAACATTGCGACGGGCAGTGTCGCGAGCGGTGTCGTTGGCGCGATCGCCGGCACTGCCGTCACTGGCGCCTATGTCTTGCTTACCCGCGGCGCCGCGCGCGCCCATATTGGCCTCGTCCGCTGCCCAAGCAGGAGACAGCATCAAGGCAACGGTGCCGGCTAACACGAGAACTTTCTTCATAGGGCCTCCTTGGATCCGATCCGGATGGTGTTGCGACAAGGCTGTCGTGGCCGTCGCACACGGATCGGCTCGGAGTACTGCAGCCATCGACATGCCAGGTCCGCCGACGTTCTACTCGGCTCGTGATGCGCCGCTACCGGGCAGGCGATGTAGGCTATGCTTGGCAATTGTGCCCTTTGCCACAATCGCTTTGACTCAGCGCCGACTCGACTGCAGTGAGAAGCGATGACCAAGTCGTTGATCGTAGCAATTTCTGGACTGCTGTTGGCCGAAGCCGCCTCGGGGCAGCCCTGCCCCGGCGACTTCAACCAAGATGGACAAGTGACCGTCGATGAGATCCTGATCGTGGTCAACGCTTCCTTGATCGGCTGCAACCCCCCGGCGACGCCGACGGTACCAGCCGCAGCTACTGTCACCGCGACTCCCTCACGCACGCCAACTCGGACTCGCACCGCCACTGCGACGCCGCGCTTTCGCGACAATGGTGACGGCACCATCACCGACACCAGCACCGACCTGATGTGGGAGAAAAAGGGAGATGGCGGTGGCGCCCATGATAAGGATCTGCTCTTCAGCTGGAGTGTCAGCGGCAGCACTCAGCCCAACGGCACCGCCTTCAGCAGCTTCCTTGCCGCGCTCAACTCACAACGCTTAGGCGGCCACCGCGATTGGCGATTGCCGACCCGCAACGAGCTCGAATCGCTGGTCGCCGCCGGCGGCGGCGGTCCGCAGGATCCGCGGGTGCCGCCCGCCTTCGACGACGACTGCAGGCCGGGCTGCGACGCCATCGAGTGCAGCTGCACGGTGGCGCTCAATTATTGGACCGCCACCAGCAACGCCGCCAACGCACAACAAGCGTGGTACGTCCTCTTCAACAATGGCCAGTCGGGAGTCGGCTTCAAAACCCTGCAATTCCATGTACGAGCGGTACGAGACGACGATTGATGCGGCGAGCGGCCACCCGCGCCGGCGCATCTGCCGCACTCATTCCGCCCGGGAATAGCAAGTCAGTGTCGTTCCCTTCTTGTTGGGCTCGCATACCAGCGTCTGCGTGGTACACAGCTCGCCGACTACAATGGTCTGGCGGATCCGTGTCGGCGGACC
>DASPMH010000232.1:0-5469 GCA_035627175.1 Terriglobales bacterium
TCGGCTTCGACCTGCCGGCACGACTGTGCCGCGCCGGCGAGGATCAGCCGACGCACATCATCCCGGTGATGGTCGGCGATGCCGAGCGGACGATGGCGTGGTCGGAGGCACTGCTCGACCGTGGCGCGTTCGTCCAGGGAATCCGACCGCCGACGGTGCCCGAGGGAACCTCACGGCTGCGGGCGACGCCGATGGCGACCCACAGCGCCGCCGACATCGATCAGGCTCTCGCCGCCTTTGGCAGTCTGGCGACCGACGCAGCCAGGCGGTTGCGGGCCGTGTGTTGAGTCGCGAGGAGAGCTCGATGTCGTCGCCTGCGGATCTCGCCGCCAAGGATCACCGTTATCTCTGGCACCCCTTCACTCAGATGCAGGATTGGCTCGCCGACGATCCGGTGGTGATCGTCGCCGGCGAAGGCAACTACCTGATCGACGCGCACGGCAAGCGCTACCTCGACGGCGTCTCGTCGCTGTGGTGCAACGTCCACGGCCATCGCCATCCGGCTCTCGATGCCGCGGCGCGGGCTCAACTCGACCGCATTGCCCACAGCACGCTGCTCGGCCTGGCGAGCGAGCCCTCGATCCTGCTGGCCGAACGATTGGTCGAGCTAACCCCGGCGGCGTTGACCCGGGTCTTCTACTCAGATGCCGGCGCGACCGCGGTAGAGATCGCGCTGAAGATGGCCTGGCAGTACTGGTATCTGCGCGGCGATCGCCGGCGCAGCTCGTTCGCCTCGTTGGTCGAGGGCTACCATGGCGACACCCTCGGCGCGGTCAGCGTCGGCTACTCCGAGCTCTTTCATCAACCTTTCCAGCCGTTGCTCTTTCCCTGTCACAAGCTGACCCCGCCGCACGTCTATCGCTGGCACCAGAAGATGACGCCGGCGGCCGCCCTCGACAGCGCCATCGCCGATGCCGAGCAGCTCTTCGCTCGCCACGGCAGCGAGATCGCGGCGCTGATCGTCGAGCCGATCGTACAAGGCGCCGCCGGCATGTGGATCCAGCCGCCCGGGTATCTGACCGCGCTACGCGAGATCACCCGCCGTCACCAGGTGCTGCTGATCTGCGATGAGGTCGCTACCGGCTTCGGCCGCACCGGCACGATGTTCGCGATCGAGCACGAAAGCGTCGTGCCCGATCTGCTCTGTCTCGGCAAAGGCATCACCGGCGGCTATCTGCCGCTCGCCGCGACGCTGGCGACCGAAGAGATCTTCCACGCCTTCCTCGGCAGCTATGAGCAGTTCAAGAGCTTCTTCCACGGCCACACCTACACCGGCAACGCCCTCGCCTGCGCCGTGGCCAACGCCAATCTCGAGCTGTTCGCCGGCGATGGCGTCGTCGCCCGCGCCGAGCGCGCCGGCGAGTGGCTCGGCAAGCACTTGCACCAGCAGATCGAGCCGTTGGAAAACGTCGGCGAGGTGCGCCGGCGCGGCTTGATGGCCGGCATTGAGCTGGTGGCGCAGCGCGAGCCACGGCTGCCACTCGAAACCGCTCGCCGGGTGCCGCAACGCATCGTCGCCGCGGCCCGACGGCGCGGTGTGATCATCCGGCCGCTCGGCCCGGTGCTGGTGCTGATGCCGCCGCTCAGCATCCGCGAGGAGGAGCTCGAGCTGCTCTGCGACGCCACCCGCGAGGCGATCGTCGAAGTGTTGCGCGCAGACGACGCGTGATCCTTTGGAAGGATCCTTTAGTCAGTCTCTGCAACACTCTGTGTAAAAGTTGATACAGCCTCTGTCGCATTACCCGGGCGGTCGCGAACCTGCAGCGTGAGAGTGCAGTGATCGCAGCAACGGTACACATGTTGCTTTGACAGTTTGTCAACCAACATGGGGACCGAGATGAAAGATTATCGCCCGACAATCGGAGCTACCCCTTTCGGCGAACTGTCGCCGCTGGAAATTCCGGATCTCCGTGGTCTCGGTCTCGTCGTCGCCGTCGCGCTCAACGTGGTGTTGTGGGCCGGCATCGGCGCGACGGTGTGGGCCGTGATCAGCTGACCGTCTTGACCCCCGGGGTGCCACTGCTGCTAGAGCGGCGCAGTGGCACCGAATGCGCGCAGAGCCTTTCTCGTCACCGGCAGCGATACCGGCGCCGGTAAGACGACCTTCAGTTGTCTTCTCGCCGCGGCATTGCGATGCGGCGGTATCGATGTCGGCGTGATGAAACCCGCCGAAACCGGCTGTCCATCCGATGCCGACGGCCACCTGCAGCCCGGCGACGCGCTGTTGTTACGCGAAGCGGCCGGATCGAACGCAGCCCTCGACGAGATCTGCCCGTACCGTTTCGCCGAGCCGCTCGCGCCGCTGCTCGCCGCCCGCCGTGCCGGTGTCGCCATCGACGTCGATCGCCTCGCGGCGAGTTACCGCCGGCTGAGCGCGGCTCACACCGTGACGCTGGTCGAAGGAGCGGGCGGTTTGTTGGTGCCGTTGACCGACACCGTCAGCTACGCCGAGCTCGCGGCCAGGCTCGGCCTCGAATTGATCGTGGTAGTCGGCTCGAAGCTCGGTTGCATCAATCACTGCCTGCTGACCCTGCGGGTCGCGGCCGCCAGCGGCCTTCCTGTCGCCGGCTACGTGCTCAACGAGGTCTGTCCCACCGCCGATCTGGCGCAGCAAACCAACGCGACGCTGTTGCAAGACTTGGTCGGCCCGGCCCTGGCGACAATCCCTCACCTGACCGACTGGCGCCACCCGCCCTCCGGCTTCAGTCTCGATCTGGCCCCGTTCCTGCCTGACTGAGCGCCGCCGCCTGCGCCGTCAGGTAGACATGCTTGAGCGGCACGCCGTGTTGCTTGGCGATGCGGCGGCAGTCCTCGTACTCGGGAGCGATATTGCGCTGTCCATCTCCGGCAGTGGCAACCTTGATTCGTACTGGGCCCCACGCCGTCGTCACGGTCAGGACCTGGCGCGGCAAGACGATCCGTTCCGCTTGGTGCTGGCGCAGGCCGATCGAGGAAGTCTCGCTCAGGATGATCGCCGCCACCGCTTCGCGTTGGGCATGGCCGCACAACGCCGTCAGCAAGCAGCCCGGTCGGGACTTCTTCATCTGCACCGGGGTCAGAAAGACGTCGAGCGCACCGGCTTCGAACAAGCGTTCGAGGACGTGCTCGTAGATCTCCGGATTGAGATCGTCGATGTTGCACTGCAACACCACGATGGACTCTTCGGCGGGCGCTGCATCGACCTTGCCGAGCAGCACCCGCAGCAGGTTGGGACGATCGCTCCACACCCTGTCGCCGGCGCCGTAGCCGATCGCTTCGAGTTGCATCTGCGGCCGCTGCGGCAGCGCCAGGGCCGCGATGATCGCCGCGCCCGTCGGCGTAACCAGCTCGACCTCGCCCTCGCCGACCGAGGTCGGGAAGCCCTTGAGGAGCTCTGCGGTAGCGGGTGCCGGCACCGGGATGCGGCCGTGCTGCGAGCGGATGATGCCGGTGCCGAGCGGCAGTGGCGAGACGTAGCAGCGTTCGACGCCGAGCCAATGTAAGCCGATCGCACAGCCGACGATGTCGACGATCGAATCGACCGCGCCGACCTCGTGGAAGGTGACCTCATCGGGCGGAACGCCATGGATGTGGCCCTCGGCTGCGGCGAGCGTGGCGAAGATTTTCTGGGCGGTGGCTTTAATCGGGGCTGCGAGCGAGCTCGCCGCGATCAGGGCGCGGATGTCGCGGTAGTGGCGATGGTGGTGGGAGTGATGCAAGTCGTGAGAGTCATGGTGATGCGGCGAGTGGTGGGAGAGGTCGGGGGCGAGGTGGACCTGGAACTTGGTGGCGGCGATGCCGTTGACCGAGCGTGGCTCCTCGGCGAGGCGATAGCCGCCGAGGGCGAGGCGGGCGAGCTCGCCGGTCAGATGCTCGAGGGGCACGCCGAGAGCCAATAGCGCGCCGACGGTCATGTCGCCGCTGATGCCGGAGAAAGCATCGAAGTACAGGCACTTCATCGGGAGCGACAAGCTACAGGGCGCGCCACCCCCGGTACAAGGGCCGGGACCTCGGGGACCGCTATGATCGGGGATTGCGAAAGGTGGTACCGGCGGGCAATTTCGCCGGTATGACGGAGCTTGCCGAACGGTCCTGTGTTCCCTGTCGCGGCGGAGTCCCGCCGCTGAATGAAAAGGAGATCGAGCCACTGCTGGCGCAGCTCGACGGCTGGCAGGTGAGCGAAGGTCGCCGTCTGACCAAGCGCTACAAGCTGCATGATTTTCGCGAGGCACTGGCTCTGGTCGATCGCATCGGAGCCATTGCCGAGGAGCAGAACCACCATCCCGATCTGGCGCTGGCGTGGGGACGTGTAGAGGTCACCATCTGGACCCACAAGATCGATGGCTTGACCGAGAGCGACTTCATCTTTGCGGCGAAATGCGATCGAACCTACGAGGCAATGTCGCGATGAAACATAGACCGACGTGGCTCGCGTTGTGGTTGTTCTTGGTCCCCTTCTGCGCCGTGGCGCAGGAGACGCGCCAGCTGAGCACGGCTGCCGGCGGCACCGTCGCCTACAGTCGCGATCCCAATACAGTGATCCTGTCGCTGCAAGAAGATCCCGGCGAGGTCCGCAGCGAGGACACTCCGTCGGTCCGGGTTTTCGGCGACGGTCGTGCCCTGATCCACTACCCCGCCCACATGAAGCAGGCGGGTGATTACGAGCTGCGCCTGACCGAGGCGGAGCTCGACGAGCTGATGCGGACAGTGGCGGAGAGCAAGGTGCCGGAGATCGACACCACCCGAGTACGCGAGCGCAAGCGCACCGTGCTCGCCGAGCGCCGGGCCCGTCGCGAGGTGGTGCACGAGACCTCCGACGCGACGGTGTCCACCGTCGAGATCGATCTGGCGCGCTATCAGCCGACGGCCTCCGCGCCGCGGCGCGCCGCGACCCGCGTGAAGCGCTCGCTGCGCTGGTCTGGCGTCGAGCCCGATGCCGAACAGTTGCCCGAGATCGCCGAGCTGCAGGGGCTCAATCAGGTCCGCGGCAAATTGCGCGCGATCATGGAACGCCCCGACCGTCGCAAGCTGCGCTGACAGCGACCCTCCGCGCCGCTGTAACGCGCGCTCTCCGAGCGCGCTGGCATACTGCGATCCGCGCCTGCGAAGCTGCTCGGGCTCGACGCCGTCATCGTGCGCGCAATCGAACCGGACGAGGACGCGCACGATCGCGATCACGCGCGCGAAAGCGTTCTGGCGTGCAAAAGGGGCGGACACTTGCCAGCAGCGGCGGCTCCGCTGCTGGCAAGCGCAGGAGGGAACCCCCGGCTACGGCGACCAGTTGCCGGTACAGTCGCCGAGGAGGATCGCCAGATAGTCCTGGTTCGCCTGCAGCGCGGTCAGCGGGGTGTACTGGATCGAGCCGTTGAGGCAGCTCATCGGGCCGGGATCCGGCTGCGTCACGACGCGATCGCCGGCGGCGGCCGGCAGCGGTGCGAACAGCCAATCGGAGCCGCAGAAGGTCGCGGCGGGCGATTGGGTGATCAGACC
>DASPMH010000233.1:0-4975 GCA_035627175.1 Terriglobales bacterium
AAGGACATCGGCTTGCCCCTCAGTGAAGTGCGCGAGGAGCTGCGACCGCGGGCGCGCCATCTGGTCAAGCTGTCGCTGCTGCTCGGTGCGATCGCCGAAAAAGAAGGGCTCGTTGTCGGCGCAGAAGAGATCGATAGCCACATCGAGGAGATCGCCCGACAGATGGAGCAGCCGCTCGAGCGGGTGCAGGGACTGTACGGATCACCCGAGGGCCGCAGCTATCTGCGCCAGCGCATGCTCGAACAGAAGGCCGGCGCTTGGCTCGCCGAGCGAGCCAAGTTCGACACGGTGATGCGTTCCGGCGTTGCTGATGCGGATTAAAGTCGTTACAATTTCGCATCGAGTATGAAAGTGATGTCGCGGTTATGAGCCTGGTTCCGATCGTTGTGGAGCAAACCGGTCGTGGCGAGCGCGCCTACGACATCTACTCGCGGCTGCTGAAGGATCGCATCGTTTTTTTGGGAACGGTGATCACCGACGAGATTGCCAACCTGGTGACGGCGCAGTTCCTCTTCCTCGAGTCCGAAGATCCCGAACGCGACATTCACTTCTACATCAACTCTCCCGGTGGCTCGGTCAGCGCCGGGCTCGCGATCTACGACACCATGCAGTACGTCCGCCCGCCGATCTCGACGCTCTGTCTCGGACAGGCGGCGAGCATGGCGGCGTGGCTTCTGGCGGCTGGCGCTCCGCAAAAGCGGTATGCGCTGCCGCACTCGCGCATCATGCTCCATCAACCGTTCGGCGGCGCGCAAGGTCAGGCAGCAGACATCGACATCCATGCGCGCGAGATCGTTCGGATGAGAGAACAGCTCAGTGCCATTCTGGCGAGGCACAGCGGCCAGAGCGTGAAGCGTATCGAAAAGGACACCGACCGCGATCTCTTCCTCACAGCGAAGCAGGCCGTCGAATACGGATTGGTGGACGAAGTGATCGCCAGCAGACCAAGCAAGAAGTGAGGATGCTATGGCGAAGCATGGCGACGACCGCGGCGGTAATTTAGTTTGTTCCTTTTGTGGCAAGAGCCAGGATGAGGTTCGCAAGCTGATCGCCGGTCCGACGGTCTACATCTGCGACGAGTGCATCGACCTGTGCAACGACATCATCGCTGAGGAATGCGATCAGGAAGAGGGCGTGGCCTCGGCGTCGACGGTGCCGAAGCCCTCCGAGATCAAGAAGGTGCTCGATCAGTACGTCATCGGGCAAGAGCGGGCAAAGAAGGTCCTCGCGGTCGCCGTCCACAATCATTACAAGCGCATCGATTCGCAGCTGGCGAGCGGCGACGTCGACCTGCAGAAGTCCAACATCTTACTGATCGGCCCGACGGGCTCGGGTAAGACGCTGCTGGCGCAGACCCTGGCGCGCTTTCTTCAGGTGCCCTTCACCATTGCCGATGCGACCAGTCTGACCGAAGCCGGCTACGTCGGCGAAGACGTCGAGAACATCATCCTCAGCCTGCTGCAGAACGCCGACTACGATGTCGAGAAGGCGCAGCGCGGCATCGTCTACATCGACGAGATCGACAAGATTTCGCGCAAGGGCGACAACCCGTCGATCACCCGCGATGTCTCCGGCGAAGGCGTGCAACAGGCGCTGCTCAAGATCATCGAGGGCACCACGGCCAGCGTCCCGCCGAAGGGCGGGCGCAAGCACCCGCAGCAGGAGTTCTTGCAGGTCGACACCTCGAACATCTTGTTCATCTGCGGCGGTGCCTTCGTCGGTCTCGAGGAGATTGTCCGCCGGCGCATCGGCATGAAGGGCATCGGCTTCGGTGCCGATATTCGCCGCCACGAGGAGCGCACCGTCAGCGATCTGCTGCACGAGGTGCAGACCGAAGACCTGCTCAAGTTCGGCCTGATTCCGGAGTTCGTCGGCCGCCTACCAGTAATCGCGACGCTCGACGAGCTCGCCGAAGACGATCTGATCCGCATCCTGCGCGAGCCGAAGAATGCGCTGACGCGCCAGTATCAGAAGCTCTTCGAAATGGAGGGCGTGCACCTGAAGTTCACCGACGGGGCGCTGCGCGCCATCGCCCGTGAAGCGCTCAAGCGCAAGTCGGGAGCGCGCGGCCTGCGGGCGATCCTCGAGAACACCATGCTCGACATCATGTACGACATCCCGTCGCAGCCTTCGATCAAGGAGGTGCTGATCTCGGAAGAGGTCGTCACCAGCCGCGATCAACCGCTCGTCGTCTACCAAAAAACTGCCGAGACCGCCTGACCCGCGGTTAGGAGAAAACCTAGATGCTTTTTCGCAACGACAAACGTGACACTCCCGAGGCCGGTGGGCTGCGAGTGCCGTTGTTGCCTTTGAGAGAATTGATCGTCTTTCCGCATATGGTGGTGCCGCTGTTCGTCGGCCGCCAGAAGTCGATCCGCGCCTTGGAAGAGGCGATGAGCAAGCAGCGACAGATCTTGCTCGCGGCGCAACGCGACGCCAAGACCAATGATCCCTCGCCCGAAGAAATCTACAGTGTCGGCACCCTCGGTGCCGTAGTGCAATTGCTCCGGCTCCCCGACGGCACCGTCAAGGTGCTGGTCGAGGGCAAGCGCCGCGCCCGCATCTCCCGCTACCTAGAGGAAGAGCAGTACTTCCTCGTGCAGGCAGAAGAGATCGAAGAATCGGACGAGAAGTCGACCGAGGTCGAGGCGCTGATCCGCTCGGTCAACTCGACCTTCGACAGCTACGTCAAGCTGAACAAGAAAATTCCTCCCGAGATGGTGATGTCGGTCGCCTCGATCGAAGAGCCGTCGCGTCTCGCCGATACCATCGTCGCCCACCTCGGCATCAAGCTCGAAGACAAGCAGGCGCTGCTCGAGATCACCAACCCGCCGGAGCGTCTCGAGCGCGTGCTCGGCCACATGCGCTCCGAGATCGAGATCCTCGAGGTCGAAAAACGCATCCGTACTCGCGTCAAGAAGCAGATGGAGAAGACGCAGAAGGAGTACTACCTCAACGAGCAGATGCGGGCGATCCAGAAGGAGCTCGGCGAAAAAGACGAATTCAAGGGCGAGATCCAGGAGCTGGAAGAGAAGGTGAAGGAGAAGAAGCTGACGGTCGAAGCGCGCGACAAGGTCGAGCGCGAGATCAAAAAGCTGAAGCTCATGTCACCGATGTCCGCCGAAGCGACGGTGGTGCGCAATTACATCGACTGGCTGCTGTCGCTGCCGTGGAGCGAGTTCACCGAAGACAAGCTCGACATCACCGAGGCCGAAAAGGTGCTCGAGGAAGACCACTACGGCCTCGAAAAGGTCAAGCAGCGCATCTTGGAATACCTCGCGGTGCAGGCCCTCGTCGGTCAGATCAAAGGGCCGATCCTGTGTCTGGTCGGACCTCCGGGCGTCGGCAAGACCTCGCTTGGTCGCTCGATTGCGCGCTCGACCGGCCGCAAGTTCGTCCGCGTCTCGCTCGGTGGCGTCCGCGACGAAGCGGAGATCCGTGGCCATCGCCGCACCTACATCGGCGCCTTGCCGGGCAAGATCATTCAGTCGATGCGCAAGGCTGGCTCGTGCAATCCGGTATTCCTGCTCGACGAAGTCGACAAGATGTCGATGGACTTCCGCGGCGATCCGTCTTCGGCGTTGCTCGAGGTGCTCGACCCCGAGCAGAACGGCAGCTTCAACGATCACTATCTCGACGTCGACTACGATCTGTCGAAGGTGATGTTCATCACCACCGCCAACGCTCTCGAACGGATCCCGCGGCCGCTGCAAGATCGCATGGAGATCATCCGCATCGCCGGCTACACCGATCTCGAGAAGCTCAACATCGCCAAACGCTACCTGATCCAAAAGCAACGCGAGGCGAATGGTCTCTCCGAGGAGAACCTGCAGATCACCGACAGCGCCATTCTGGCGCTGGTGCATCGCTATACCCGCGAGGCCGGTGTCCGCAGCCTCGAGCGTGAAATCGCCTCGCTCTGCCGCAAGACCGCCGTCGACCTGCTCAAGAAGCAGGTCAAGAAGACGGTGATCACCAGCGGCAAGCTGCTCAAGTACCTCGGCCCGCCCCGCTACCGCGAAACCCGTGCCGGCAAGCTCGAGAAGATCGGTGTCGCCACCGGCTTGGCGTGGACGGAAATGGGTGGTGAGATCCTCGCCACCGAGGTCACCGTCATGCCGGGCAAGGGCAAGCTGATCATCACCGGGCGGCTCGGTGACGTGATGCAGGAATCGGCGCAAGCGGCGATGAGCTACGTCCGCTCACGCGGCGACTCGCTCGGCCTCGAGCGCGATTTCTACCAGCGCGTCGATGTCCACATCCACGTGCCGGAAGGTGCAACTCCGAAGGACGGGCCGTCGGCCGGTATCACCATGGCGACAGCGCTGGTGTCGGCGCTGACCCGCATCCCGGTGCGCAACGACGTGGCGATGACCGGCGAGGTGACCCTGCGCGGCGACGTCCTGCCGATCGGCGGACTCAAAGAGAAGGTCTTGGCGGCACATCGGGCCGGGATCAAGAAAATTCTGATCCCGATCCAGAACGAGAAGGATGTCCGTGACATCCCGACCAGCGTCTCGCGCGCGCTACGTGTGGAAATGGTCGAGCACATGGACGAAGTGCTGCGCAAAGCGCTGGTGCTGGAACGGCCGGAGGAGTTCCTCCGCGAAGATTCGCCGCCGACGCCGCCGGTCGGTTTTCAACCCGACGCCGCCAGTGCGGAGGATATTGTCACCCATTGACCTAGGGACAGGTCCGGCGCAGCCTGCAGAGCTCGCCGGGCAATGATTGGGATCGGCCGGATCCAACCGGCCTCCCGCAGCGCACTCGAGAAAAGGGGAACGATGACGAAAGCCGAATTGGCCGAATCGGTAGCTAGCAAGGTCGACCTGCCGCGGGCGATCGCCGAACGAGTGGTCAGTGTGATGTTCGACGACATCGTCAGCGCTCTGCGCCAGGGCGAGAAGGTCAATATTTCGGGATTCGGGACATTTTCGGTCGCCATGCGCAAGCCGCGCACCGGACGTAATCCAAA
>DASPMH010000234.1:0-3934 GCA_035627175.1 Terriglobales bacterium
CGCGCTGCACGCCCGTTCGGCCTGAGAGCCTCACCAGCGCCGACACTGGTGAAATGAGCCAACGAACCGTTCGGGCTGAGGAGCCCCGAAGGGGCGTCTCGAAGCCCAGGTCGATCTGCGCCTCCGAGACCTGTCCTGAGCCCCGTCGAAGGACGGCGCTTCGCGCCTTCTCAGGCCGAACGGGCCTTAGTGCGGGAACTGTTCTACGGTTCGTTGGTAGGAGGCGCGCCAGCGCCATCCTTCGACGGGGCTCAGGACAGGTCGCGAAGGCCCAGGTGGCCTGCGCTTCGAGACGCCTGCTTGCGCAGGCTCCTCAGCGCGAACGGGCGCCGTCCTGCTTGCGCAGGCTCCTCTGCGCGAACGGCGCCGTCCTGCTTGCGCAGGCTCCTCAGCGCGAACGGCGCCGTCCTGCTTGCGCAGGCTCCTCAGCGCGAACAGATCGCCGTCGGAAGAATAGCGCTTGACGTAGCGTCCGTTATAACGGATAACCGTCCGCCATGAAGGCTCGGTCGAAGATTGCGGCGCGCAAGGCAGCGGACGTAGCTGTCGAAGACGCCGACCTGACCCCGCCGGTCGCCGACAACCTGCGGCGGCTGAGGACCCAGCGCGGGCTCTCACTCGACGCCTTGGCGAAGCTGTCCGGCGTCAGTAAGGCGATGCTCGGGCAGATCGAGCTGCGCCAGAGCGTTCCGACGATCAATGTCTTGTGGAAGATTGCCCGCGCTTTGAACGTCCCCTTCTCTACCCTGATCCATCAGACCCAGCCCGAACCGGTGGCGATCCTCGCCGCCGAGCGCGCCAAGATTTTAACCTCGCGTGACGGTCACTTCTCGTCGCGTGCCTTGTTCCCCTACGACGGCACGACCCGCCGAGTAGAGTTCTACGAGCTCGGCCTCGCCGCCGGAGCCACCGAAGCAGCCGATCCGCACCCGCTGGGCACAATGGAAAATCTGGTGGTGACGCGCGGCTGCATCGAGATTCAGGTGGCGGACGAAAACTATCGGCTCGATGTCGGCGACGCGATTCAATTTCGAGCCGACGCCGCACATCGATACCGCAACCCCGGCAAAGTCGACGCGGTTATGTATCTGGTCATGACCTACGCGGAGGATGTAGTCGCATGAGCTCCATCCGCTTCTTCCTCTGTACCAGGGCGGCGTAACAGCCGCCCAACTCCCACCATTTGATTTACCGGAGATCACCCGACGGCGAGCGCCGTCGGGTGCGGCGGTGGGCTTTGCCCGCCGCGAAGGAGTAGCCATGTTTTCACTCAATCCCCTGCGCCTTCGGCGCCGCCCCCTTTGCAAAAGGGGGCTCATCGCTTTCGCCATTCTCACCTTATGGATGCTAAGCATTGCCGGCAGCGCTTTCGCCGCCGAATTCGAGCTCTTGAATGTCTCGTACGATCCGACCCGCGAGCTCTGGCGCCAGGTCAATGAAAAGTTCAGTGCCGCGTATGCCAAGACCGGCAATACCCTCAAGATCAAGCAATCGCACGGTGGCTCATCGGCACAGGCTCGCGCCGTGATCGACGGCCTCGAGGCCGACGTCGTCAGCCTTGCGATGTGGCCGGATACCGACGCCATCCGCAAGGCCGGCCTGATCAACGAAGGTTGGGAAGAAAGATTGCCCAACCGCTCCCTGCCCTACACTTCGACTATCGTCTTCGTTGTCCGCAAAGGAAATCCGAAGGGCATCAAGGACTGGCCTGATATCGTCAAGCCCGGCGTCGAAATCGTCACTCCCAATCCCAAGACCTCCGGCAACGGCAAGCTCAGCTTCCTGGTCGCATGGGGCTCGGTCACCACTCGAGGAGGATCGCAGGAGGACGCCAAGGCGTTCGTGACCAAGCTCTACAAGCAAGCGCCGGTGCTCGATTCCGGCGCGCGTGGCGCGATGACGACCTTCGCCCAGAAGGGCATCGGCGACGTCAATCTTGCCTGGGAGAATGAGGCTCATCTGGCCGTCAACGAATCGAACGGTGAGCTCGAGATCGTCTATCCGCCGATCAGCGTTCTGGCCGAGCCTCACGTCGCGGTCGTCGACGCCAACGCCAAGCGGCATGGCACCAGCGATGTCGCCAAAGCGTACCTAGAATTCCTCTACACGCCCGAGGGCCAAGACATCGTCGCCAACAACTTCTATCGTCCTTCCAACCCAGAGGCCGCTCAGAGGCATGCCGCCAAGTTCCCGGCGATCCAGCTGTTCCCTCTGACAGCGGTGGCGAAGGACTGGACCGAGGCCAACGACAAGTTCTTTGCCACCGGCGCAGTGTTCGACACCATCTACAGCCCCGGTCGCTGAGCCGATCCATCACACAGAACGAGAGACGCCGCCGCCATGATTGACGTCAACCGCAGGGTATTGCCGGGATTCAAATTGAGTCTCGGCTATACCCTGACGTACCTCACCGCTTTGGTGCTGATTCCGCTGGCGGCGTGCTTTATCAAAGCGTCATCGTTACCACTCGACGATTTTGTCGCGGCAGTGTGGAGCCCGCGTGCACGCGCGGCTTACACACTGACCGTCGGCAGCTCCTTGGTCGCAGCCGGCGTCAACATCATCCTCGGGGTCCTGATCGCTTGGGTGTTGGTGCGATATCAGTTTCCGTTCAAGCGGCTGTTCGATGCCTTGATCGATCTGCCCTTCGCGTTGCCTACGGCGGTTGCCGGGCTGGTGTACTCGAGCTTGTACGTGAAGAACGGCTGGCTCGGGCAGTTCCTCGTGCCGATGGGCATCCACGGTTCCTACTCGCGACTGGCGATCGTGCTGGTGCTGATCTTCATCGGGCTTCCTTTGGTCGTACGAACGGTCCAGCCGGTGCTCGAAGACCTCGAGGCGGAGTTGGAAGAAGCGGCGGCGTGCCTGGGGGCGACGCGCGCGCAAGCATTCTGGCGCGTGATTCTGCCGTCCGTGTTACCCGCCGTCGTTACCGGCTTCGCGCTCGCCTTCGCCCGCGGGCTCGGTGAGTACGGCTCGGTCGTGTTCGTCTCCGGCAACATGCCGTTCAAGACGGAGATCGCCCCCGTGCTGATCGTCGCCGCGCTGGAAGAGTTCAAGTACGCCGAAGCCGCGGCCATCGCCGTGGTTTTGCTGGCCATCTCATTCGGAATGCTGTTGTTGATCAACCTGTTGGAGCGCTGGAGCAAACGTCATGTCTAACCAGGCTGTCGCTGTGCCCCATCGCGGCGCACGCGATGAATCGCAGCTATTGAAGGTGACGCTGATCGGCATCGCCGCCGCCGTGCTGACGGTGCTGGTCGTGATCCCGCTGATCAACGTTTTCTACGAGGCGCTGCGGCTAGGACCGCAGACGTATTGGGACAGCTTGATCGCCGACCCCGATACCTGGTCCGCGATTCGCCTCACCTTGACGGTCGCGCCGGCGGCGGTGTTCGCCAATGTCATCTTCGGCCTGGCCGCAGCGTGGGCGATCGCGCGCTTCAAGTTTCCCGGCCGCCGCTTTCTCACCGCCCTCGTCGACCTCCCCTTCGCCGTGTCGCCCGTGGTCGCGGGCCTGATCTTCGTTTTGATTTTCGGTCTGCAGGGATACCTCGGTCCGTGGCTGCGCGAGCACGACATCAAGATTATTTTCGCCACCCCCGGATTGATCTTGGCAACTGCCTTCGTGACCTTCCCGTTCGTCGCGCGCGAGCTGATTCCGCTGATGGAAGCGATCGGCTCGGAGGAGGAGGTCGCGGCCGTCAGTCTCGGTGCCCGCGCTCGTCATCTCTTCACCCGGGTCACCTTGCCCAACGTCAAATGGTGCCTGCTATACGGCGTCATCTTGTGCAACGCCCGCGCCATGGGCGAGTTCGGCGCCGTCTATGTCGTCTCCGGCCACATCACCGGCCAGACCGACACCATGCCGTTGCGCGTCGAGAAGCTCTTTCAGGAATACAACACCGCCGGCTCGTACGCCCTCGCATCCCTG
>DASPMH010000235.1:0-5098 GCA_035627175.1 Terriglobales bacterium
GGGTCATGCTGGCGAAGAGGTGGTAGGCGTTGAAGGTTCGCAGCGGCGCGAGCTGCTGCATCAGCGGCAGCGCCAGGCGTGGCGCCTGACCGAGCATGCCGAGAAAGGGCAGGGTGCTGAGGCCAATCAGGATCACCGCGCCGGCGCGCCCGGCCCAACGCGCCAGCGCGGAGCGGCCGCCGCTGTGGTTGCCTCGCTCGGGCCATATCGGCGCCAGAAGGAACAGGCACAAGGCGATGCTGAGGTAGTTGAAGATGGTGTAGTTGGCGGTCAGCAGCACGAAGAGGTGAAAGCCGATCGCCAGGACGAAGGCCGCACGCCGCAAGGCGAACGGGCCCCAGAAGAGGAAGGGCACCAGCAGCTCGACCGCGAAGGTCGCCGCCGAGCTGAGGCGATGTAGCCACTCCGGCATCTGGTGGGCGTACCAACCGATCCAGGTCGGCAGCGGCGCGGTCTCGTAGTAGCTGACCATCGCAGTCAGATCGCGCCAGGTCGGATCGCCCGAAGCGAGCTTGGCGATTCCCGACTCGAAGTGCAGGCGGAACAACAGCCAGCGCATCAGGAACAGCGCCGGCGCTGAGGGCGGAACGGCGCTGCCGCCACGCCAGGGCGCAATCCACCAGCTGAAGAAGCAGGTCTCGAGCAGCAGATTGTCCCATTGAAAGTCGAGAAACGGCGAGCCGACGGTGACGAAGGAAAGATACAGCAGCCAGATGGCGAGCAAGCAGAGCCGCGGCAGTACATGGAAGATCAGCAGCACCGAGGCGAGCATCCCAGCGAGGGCGCCGAGCTCGAGCCAGCGATCGCTACACTGCCAGGCGAACAAGCTCGGTTCCTGCCACCAGGCAGCGGTGCTGCGGGCAGTCGCGGCGCACGCCGGAGCGAGACCGTCACTGCCGAAGAGCAACCTTGCCTGACCCTGCAGCGAGCCGAAAGCGATCAGGGCGATCGCGCCGAGCGCGCGCAGGAAGAGGTCGCGGACTACCACGGCCGGGGCCATCGGTCGTTGCTTAGCTAGCCCGCGGCGCTGACCTCAACCGCGGCAAAAGTGAAAAGTGGCGACCATCGGCAATTTTTTCCGTGATCCCGGCGGGGCCCGTTGCCACCCACCCCGCAGGTGTGGAACCACTGATGGCGTGCGCCTTGCTGATTGCAGGGCTTGGCAACCACCTACAACCCCGGAGCCATCGCATGGGAAGTGAAACCTACCACGAGCCGACCGAGCTGTTGTCCGAGCCGACCAAGGAAATGCACCGCGCCTTGGTGTCGTTGATCGAAGAGCTCGAAGCCATCGACTGGTATCAGCAGCGTGCCGAAGCCAGCAGCGACGATCATCTTCGCGACATTCTGCTGCACAACCGCAATGAAGAGATCGAGCACGCGATGATGACGCTCGAATGGATCCGCCGCATCAGCGGCGAATTCGACGTCCGCATGAAGCAGTATCTCTTCACCAGCGGATCGATCGTCGAGGTCGAGAAGGAGGAGCGCACTGCCGCCGCCCTCGATCACGTCGGCGCCGGCGCGATGGTCGGCGCGAGCAGTACTGCCGGGCCGTGTCTCGGCATCGGAAGCTTGCGGGGGAAAGAGTGATGGATTTGCTCAAGCGTGAGCTGGCGCCGGTACTGCCGGAGGCGTGGACCGAGATCGACGGCGAAGCGAGTCGGGTGCTCAATCTCAATCTCGCCGGACGCAAGCTCGTCGATTTCGACGGGCCGCACGGTTGGAAGGCGGCGGCGGTCAACACCGGCCGTCTCGAGTTGCTCGAAGAAGAGCCCGAGCCCGGCGTGCGAGCGGCGATCCGCGAGGTACAGCCCCTGGTCGAGCTGCGCATTCCGTTGGTGCTGCAGACGATGGAAATCGATTCGATCGCTCGCGGCGCCCGCAGCGTCGATCTCGAGCCGGTGATCAATGCCGCCGAGGCGATCGCCCGCGCCGAAGACAAAGCGATCTTCGGCGGCTACCCGCGCGCCAACATCACCGGCATCATCCAGGCCTCGCCGCACGCGCCGCTGCCGCTGCCGACCGAGCCGACCGAGCTGATCCGCGCCTTCGTCGCGGCGCGCGAGCAACTGCGCGAGGCCGGCATCAACGGACCTTACGCGCTCGCTCTGAGCGCCGAGTATTACAAGCTGGTGTCACAGGCGAGCGAGGACGGCTATCCGCTGCGCAAGCGCATCGATCAGCAGGTGATCGACGGTCCGCTGGTGCGCGCCTCTGCCATCGAAGGAGCGGTGTTGCTGTCGATCCGCGGCGGCGACTTCGAGCTGACCGTCGGCCAGGACCTCTCCGTCGGCTACGCCTATCACGACAAGCATACCGTCGAGCTGTACATCACCGAATCATTTACCTTTCGCATCCTCGAGCCGGCGGCAGCGATCTATCTGACGCCGGCGGGGACGGGTGCCGCATGAGGGGGAATTCCAACATGAGGGGGAATCTCATGGAGCAGCAATTCCCATGGCTTCTACGCAATCGATTCGCCAACACGCCGTGCCGGGGCATCACCCCCGGCTCGAACACGCCGGCAATTTCCTGCGCCGGCATTGGTTAGCCAGCGGCCTGATCCTGCTGATCCTGGTGGTCGGCTTTCTGACGCTGCAGTACGGCAACGAAGTGCTGCGGCAGCGGATGGAAGTCACCCTCAACGAGAAGCTCAAGGGCTACAGAGTCAGCCTGCCCGGGCTCGCATTCCATCCCTTGGGCTTCTCCTTGACGCTGCATGACTTGGAGCTCCGCCAGGAGACTCATCCGCGGCCGCCGATCGCCCGCATCCACCGCATCGACGCGAGCGTCGCCTGGCGCGATCTCCTACACCGGCGGCTGGTCGCCGACTTCGTCATCGACCGCCCCGACTTCCACGTCAACCTGACGCAACTCCAGACCGAGGCCGCCGAACCGACCAAGGTGCAGGACAAAGGTTGGCAGGAGGCGGTCGAAGCGATCTACCCGCTAAAAATCAACCACTTCGTCATCAACGACGGCAAGGTCACCTACATCGACAAGGACCCGAAGCAAGCGATGGTGGTCGAGGACATCGATCTCGACCTCAAGAACATCCGTAATGTGCGTGCTCCAGACGATACCTTCCCGTCGGACGTGCACCTGTCGGCGACGGTCTTCAAGAAAGGCGGAGTGCAGGCCGAGGGCAAGGCGAACTTCTTGACCACTCCGATGGCCTCCTTCGATGTCGACCTCGAGCTGCGCAACATTCCCCTCGACGAGGTCAAGCCGGTGGCTATGCACGCCAACTTGAAGCTCGAGAAGGGTGTGCTCGAAGCCAAGGGACACGCCTTGATCACCCCCAAGAAGCGCGATGTCCACCTCACCGACGTCACCATCCGAGGCCTCAACGTCGAGTATCTCAACCAAGCCAAGACCCAGGCGCGGCAGGCGCAGCAGATCGAAGCGGTCAAGGACGCCGCGGCCGATGTCAGCAACGAGCCCGAAACGATCGCCCGACTCGATCAGCTCGCCATCCTCGACAGTCGCATCGCCTACGTCGACCAGACCGGCTCTCCTCACTATCGCGTCTATTTCAGCGATACCGATATCAAGCTTCGCAATGTCAGCAGCCAGGCGACCAAAGAGCCTGCTCACGTCGAGGCACGTGGTCGCTTCATGGGCAGCGGACAGACGGTGATCACCAGCAGCTTCCGGCCGATCAACAAGACCCCCGAGTTCGATCTGTCGATCGAGATCGGTGCGACGCCGATGTCTTCGCTCAATGACGTTTTCCGCTCCTACGCCGGCTTCGATGTCAGCGCAGGCAATTTCTCGTTCTACTCGGAGATGAGCGCTCACGACGGTGAGCTCAAGGGATACGTCAAGCCGCTGTTGAGCGACATGAAGGTCTACGACAAGGAGCAGGATAAAGATGAGTCGACGCTCCACAAGCTCTACGAGCGCGCCGTCGGCGGAGTCGCCAACCTGCTGGAGAATCGCCGCGAGGATGTCGCCACCAAAGCCGACGTCTCAGGCCGGGTCGATCAGCCCAACGTGCGCAACTGGCAGATCGTCCTCAACGTCCTGCGCAACGCGTTCATCCAGGCGATCCGGCCGGGACTCGATCCGAATGGATCGCCCGATGCCGGTTGAGACGGATGCTGACTACAGGGAGTAACCCAACAGCTCGCAGCGAATCGGCCCGTTCCACAGCTCGCGGCGATAGGCAGGCCGGCGATGGAAAGCCGACTCGAAGCCGGGGTTGCCGCTGAGCACCAGGACCCGCCAGCCGCGCATCTGTCCGAGCGAGTCGCCGAGTTGGTGGTAGAACGTCTTCAGCGACTTCTGCCCGCTCGCCGCGGCACTGCGCTCGCCGTAGGGTGGATTGGTGACGATGCATCCCGGGGCTGTGTCTGCCAGCTCGGACAGACGCGTCGCATCGGCGACGCGCAGCTCGACCGCTTCTGACAGACGCGCGGCAGCGACGTTCCGGCGCGCCAGCTCGAGCACGTTCGGACTCTTGTCGCTGCCGATGATCGGCGCCGGCGCCGGCCGCATATCGGCGCGGGCCGCACGCTTGAGCTCGGCCATCAGCGGCGCCGCGGTGGCGCCGGCGTAGGGCGAGCGCTCGACGGCGAAAGAGCGAGCCAGCCCCGGCGGCCTGCGCGTCGCGATCATCGCCGCCTCGATGACGATCGTGCCGCTGCCGCACATCGGATCGAGCAGCGGCTGCTCGCCGTCGTAGCCGACGACGTGCAGCAAGGCCGCGGCGAGCGTCGGCTTGAGCGGTGCCTGGGTCGTCGCGGCGCGGTAACCGCGCTGAAAGAGCGGATCGCCGCAGAGGTCGATCGACAACGACAAGGTGCTCTTGGCGAGGTGCGCCACCACCCGCACCGCAGGATCGCGAGTGTCGACGTCGGGACGTCTGCCGAGCTGCTCGCGCAGGCGGTCGGCGATGGCGTCCTTGATCTTGAGAGCGACGAAACCCGAATGCGAGTGCTCGCTGTCGCGCAGGTTGGCCTCGACCGCAAAGGTGCTGTCGGCGGTGAGATGCTCTTCCCAGGGCACCTGGCGAGCAGCGTCGTAGAGACCCTCGGCACCTTCGGCTTGGTACTGGCCGATCGGCATCAGCACGCGCATGCCGATGCGGGTC
>DASPMH010000236.1:0-3511 GCA_035627175.1 Terriglobales bacterium
GCAGGACGAAGTATTCGTACACGTTGCGCCCGCTCACACCGATCACCACAACCACGGCGAGCGCCCAGGCGTAGCTGCGGCGAATGCTGCCGAGTCGTTCGAGCAACCGCCACAATCCGTACGCCGCGAACAGCGTCACCACCGGCATCAATCCGATCAATCGCGTTGCGTGCGGCCCATCTCGAGTCAGGCTAGCGATCGCGGCATAGGTGAAAAGCCAGATCCAAAGCAGTCGTGGTCCCGCCGATGCTCTCGCCCCGGCGACGGTCGCCAGTCCGATCAGAAAAAGCGCACCTGTGATCGGGTCGAAATGCGGCGCGTCGGGAAGATTGTGACGAACGATCTCGTCGCCCTTGTGATTGATCGACAGCAAGCTGCGGCCGAGCTGGTGAAGCCAGGGTAATGGCGTGCCGTAGTATTCCATGAAATGGGTCAGCGACACGTCGGCATAGCGCTGCCAGTAGCTCTGCGGATTGCGGTAGGCGTAAAGCAGCAGCGGTGTGCTCACCGCGATCGCCGTCGCCGCAGCGAACAACATCGCCCGGCCACTGTTTCGCCGCGCCAACGGATGCAGCAGGCCCGCCGTCAAGAATAAAGCGGCGACGGCGGCGAGGGCTCGAAAAGCAGCATAGGTATACAGGCCCGCCCCTAACACCGCACCACCGCCCGCAGCGCTGAGCCGTGCCCATCGGCCGCCGCGCAGCCCGTCTAACAGCAGGGCAAAGCCTAGCGCGGCGAAGGTCGGGACACAGATCGCCTCCCACGCCATCCGGCTGTAGTGAATATGCGATCGGCTAACGGCAATCAGGAACGCCGCCCATAGTCCAACCGTGGGATTGAACGCGATGCGTCCGAGAGCGTACATCGCTGGCACTGCCAAAATGCCCATCGCGACGGGCGCGATCTTCAACGTCAGGTAGCTGACCCCAAAGAGATCGAGGGCCGCGCCGATCAGATAGAGGAACAGCGTGCCTCGACCGCCGACGCTATTCGACCAGATCTGCAGGCCGGCTTCGGCATTCGAGTAGAGATCGATCGCTTCGTTGCCGTTGATCGACTCGTCGATCCACATTCCCGGAGGCAGATTGTCGATGCCATAGATCCGCAGGATCGCCGCCAGCACCACGATCGCCGTCAGTATCGAACCCGAATGGCGTGGCGCACGCTCGAGAACCGCTGTAGCGCGCGCTCTCCGAGCGCGCTGACTGGGGCCGCAGCCACTCCCGGCGCACACCCGCCGGCTCTCCGAGCCGGCGCTACAGCGACAACGGTCTCCTAGCTTGCCATCGCAGAGCGCTGAGGCCGGTGGGGTGCATGGGCGGTCGCCGCTGCCCCACAGTACCAGCGCCATCATCGCCACGACTCCGGCGGCGACGACGGGCCAGCTCCACCAACACCAAGGATGAATCCATTCCGCCTGATAAAAGGGCTGAGAGAGGAAAATGCCTTCCGCCACCGCGGCGAGCAGCAGCATTCCGGCAACCCACGCGGCGGACGGAACCCGAGCGAGATAAGGGGTAGCGCGCCGCCGCAACCAAACTGCCATCCACGTCAAGGTGACGATCGCCACCAGTACGATCACCAAGATCAGCCATGGCGTAGTGCGCTCGATCCGCTGCCGAGCCGTCAGTGGTTCATCCGGCACACCGGGAATCTGCAGGGAGAAAATCGCCCCTCGGGTGTAGTACCGCCCGTCGACTTGCAGACGGATCACGTTGCGGCCAGGCCGCAACAGGGCCGTGACATCGTGGCGCGCGTGCTCGAACTTCTTGGTGCTCGAGCCGACGACCTGGTCGTTCAGTGACAGTTGGTAGAGCTCGTCGACCCACAGATGCGCGATCGCCGCATCGGTAGGCAGGTTCGGCAGATCGAAGACCCGCTGCAGGCAGGCGTAACGAAAGCCGCTGGACTCCCACATCGGACGAGCCGCCGCATCGGCCGGAAAGCTGCGTGGAGTGAGAAATAGCCACGGATAAGCTGCCGGCATCCAGGCGCTGGCATCGTCAGACCGCGGCGCCGTTTGTTCGGGCGGGCAGCGCGCCGCTTGCCATAGCTCGTCGCTGCGGATCGTCAGTGCCTGCGCCGGTAGTGCCCCCAGTGCGAAGGCCGCCAACGCCAGCGTCCAGACTAACGGCAGCGGCAAAGCCGCGGTGCTCAGCGAAGCGGTGCCGGTATTCGCCATCGTCTTTCGGTCCGGGTACAGCTTGGAACTAGGTCTCCTTCAGCCAGCTGTAGGTTACCTGGTGATCGTCGACCTTGGCGTAACCCGGGCGCCAGGTAGGGGTGCGGCTCCACAGAAAGACGCCGCCCCATAATGTTGCGGCCTCGGCGGCGATGAATCCCAGCGCCGCCGACAGCACTGCCTGCGCCACGCCGCCGAGTTGTTGCGACAGCAGCAAGGCCTGGAACGCTTCTCGCGCACCTTCTCCGGCGATCGTCGGCGACACCAGAGTCGCCAGAATCTGAATCGTCGAACCGAAGACGATCGGCCAGAACTGCGGTGCGACGACTCCGATTGCCAGAGCGGTGCAGTAGTAGACCACCGCCGTAGAGAAGTGCGTAACGAACTTCGCCAGCAGCGCCGCCAACAACAAGCGGGGGCGACCGCGATACGCTTCGACCGCACCCAATACTTCTTCGGCCCGTCCGGCGAGCATGCCGGGGATGATGCGACGCGTCGCCCGCAATAGCCATTGCAGCCAGCCCGGGCGCACCACACCGATCAAAACCGCCACCGTCACTCCGCCGGCAATCGCAACGATCGCCGCCGCCAACAGCGGCGCCGCCGTCGGCCGGCCGAGCTTGGCGGCGACGTCATGGAGCACCGGGTAGCCGAAGGGCAGGGTCAGCACCATCCCCGCGAACAGTCCGGCGATGCCGATGAGCTTCTCGACCGCCTTGGCGGTCACCGCTCGGGTCCATTGGTTGGAGTAGCGACTCGCTTCATACAGCGTATAGCCGTCGAGGCCGAGCGTGCTCGGCAGAAACGTGCCGATGAAGCGACCGATCAGAAAGGAGGTGGCGATCATCGACCAGAAGGGAAAGCGAATCCCTTGGCCGATCAGCAGCAGATGCCAGCCGAACGCCGAGGCGATCACGCCGGAGAGCTTCACCACCACCGCCAGCATGGCGAAGGTCGCGAAGGTCACCGGATCGACGTTGCGCACGTGCGTCGCAATCGCGGCGTAGACCGGCAAGCTGGTGCCGTCACCGGCGGTGATCGGGTGCCGGAGCAGCGCCATTCCGCCGAGCCCGGTCAACGCCGCCTTCGCTATGCCGTCGGCCTTGCCGCGCAGCCGTTTGGGAGCGATCCGCCGGCCGTAGAGAAAAGAAGCCGCTGTTGCCGCCAACAACAGAGCCGCGACGATACCGAGGTCGCCCCGCCAAGCACGCAGCGAAAGCGCCACGGCCGCCGCGGCAGCGATGGCCCACGCGACCACGAGCGCTGCGGTGACCCGGGGATTCTCGCTCGATGGGGACATTACGCGGGACGAGCTGCGCGGCGGCTCAG
>DASPMH010000237.1:0-8535 GCA_035627175.1 Terriglobales bacterium
TTGGAGATCTTGGGATTGGTGCCGAGCACGAACAAGCAGCGGGCGCGGCCCTGGTCGGCATGCAGATAGGCCGCCGGGGAGGAGTCGAACATCCACTGATCGACCAGCGCGTGCTGCGTCTTCTCCTGAGCGAAGGCATTGAACCAGCGCCGCGAGCCGAGGCCGCGCAGGAAGCCGAGGCCGTAGGGAGCGTCCATGTGATTGCCCTGTCCGCCGATCCCGACCAGGCCGATCGAGCGGGGCCCATGCTGATCGCGCAAGCGGCGCAGCTTGCCGGCGATCTCCTCGATGGCGGTTTCCCAAGTGATGCGCTCGAAGGTGCCGTCGTCGCGGCGCCGCATCGGGTACTGCACCCGCTGGGCATGCTCGACGTACGAGGCGATGGCGAAGCCTTTGTTGCAGATGTAGCCCCGCGAGATCGGGTTGCTCTCGTCGGCGCGAACCGCAGCGATGCGGTTGTTGGCGACGTCGACGCGCACGCCGCAGTTGTGACTGCACAACACGCAGACCGTGGCGAGGTCGCCGGCATGGGCAAGGATCGGATCACGCGACACCGCAGCTCGGACGTCCATCAGCTCACCTCTCCCGAAAGCGTTGCGGTGTCACACCACAGAGTCACCCCAAAGAGAAGACTCCCCCTCCTTCAAATTCCGCTAGCTGTTCGAGGTATGGATGCTAGATTTGCGCGCCTGATGCCCCGCCTGCGGGCAAAGGGATTTGGGTGATCTATGCGGACCAAGCTGTCGGGGTACCTCTTCATTGCCGGTGTGTCGATGTCCGGTTGCGCTGCGGTTGCGGTCGAACAGGATCTCTCGCCGGCGGAGCTGGCGCGGGCGCTCGCCGTCCAGCCGGTGGTCAAAGCGGAATCGACTACGCCGCCGCGGCCGAGCGCGGCCATCCTCCTCGCCGATGCCCCTGTGGCCCAGCCGGTGTCCCAGCCGCAAGCGATCGTCGCGCCCGCGTCGCGGTCGCGCCGTGACAAGGTCGACTGGCCTGCCGGTGCCGCGTTCTGCGCCGAGCTCGAAGGTCTCGCCGACGCCTCACCGCATAAGGCGACGGCCTACGGCAACCTCGCCGACTCCTCCGCCGCTTGCCCGATGTGGCGCCGCTTCGGTTCGGTCGACGAGCGCCGCGGCGCCGAGACTGGCGACAACCTCAACGAGATCGCCGACGTCTTCAGCCGCAAGGGCTATCTGGTGCGGATGCGCTTCACCACGCCGAGCGGCGATTGGACCGACGTCGTCGACTACTGCTACCGCTCCAACAAGACGCTGGCGGCGGTACACGCCGAGCTGCGCACCTTCGCGAGCGATCTGATCGTCGAGCGCCGTTGGTTTTACGACCAAAAGGGCCGCAAGAGTGACGTGCCACGCCAATACCGTGTCCTGACCAGCGGCGAGCCGACGACCTCGCGCGGTCCGCGCGGTGCCGGCTACCACGATCATCCCGTGCCCGAGTACCTGCGCATGGACGATCTGCCGTGGAATCCCGATTGGATGCGGCGCGAGCTGCGCATCTGCCGCGCCGAGATGCCGGACCACCCTACCTCCGTGCTGTAGCGCGCGCTCTCCGAGCGCGCGCTACAGCTCAAGCCGGGTTTACTGGTTCGACCAAGGCTTCTAGCGCTTGCGGGTCGATCGGTTTTACTAGATGGCGATCGAAGCCTGCCGCAATCGCCTTTTCCCGGTCTTCCTCGCGCCCGTAGCCGGTCAGAGCGATCAGCCGCACCCCGTCGAGCCGGGCGTCCTGTCGCACCCGCCGCGCGACCTCGTAGCCGTCGATGCCGGGCAGGCCGATGTCGACGATCATCACCTGGGGTGGATCGGCGGCTGCGGCCTGCAGACCCGCGAGGCCGTCGTTGGCGACGCGGACCTGATGTCCGAGCATCTCCAGCAACATCTGCAAGCTCTCGGCGGCGTCGAGGTTGTCCTCGATCAGCAGCACTCGGGCTGTTGCCGCATGCCCGGCCAGAACGGGCCGATCGTCTCCTCCCTGATGCGACGCAGCTAGGCTTGGCAGCAGCACCACTAGCTCGGTGCCTTCGCCGACCCCTTCGCTGTGCGCCTCGATGTGGCCGCCATGCAGCTCGACCAGGCGGCGGGCGACGGTCAAGCCGATGCCGAGCCCACCCTGGGACCGGTCCAATGTGCGGTCGGCCTGGGCGAAGAGATCCCACATGCGCGCAATCGTCTCAGGGGCCATGCCGATGCCGGTATCGCGAACGCAAACCGCCGCCATGTCCCCGCGTCGCTCGAGCCGCACATGCACCTGGCCACCTTCGTCGGTGTACTTGCCGGCGTTGGAAAGCAAGTTGACGAACACCTGCTCCAGCCGTGCCGGGTCGGCCTCGACGACGATCGGCTGCAACGGCTGCGCCACCGTCAGAGTCAATCCACGCGATTCGATGAACGGCCGAGTACTCTCGACGGCGCGAGCGACGATGTCGCCGAGCCCTGCCGTCTCCTTGTGGAGTGAGATCCGCCCCTGGGTGATACGAGCGACATCGAGCAGGTCGTCGATCAGACGGCCGAGCTGCTCGGTCTGGCGCCGCGCGATCTCGAGGGCGCGCGGCTGGCGAGCGGCATCGAGGCTGGCGATGGCGACGGCATTGCGGATCGCGGCCAGAGGGTTGCGCAGCTCGTGGCCGAGCATCGCCAGAAACTCGTCCTTGCGGCGGTCGGTATCCTTCAACGTCTGCAGCAGGCTTTCCGCCTCGGCGCTGCGCTGGCGCAGCTGTTCTTCCGTACGCTTGAGCGCGGTGACGTCAGCAATCGAGCTGAGCACGTGCGGCTTGCCACCGAGATGAATCACCGTCGAGCCGATCAGCCCGACTGTCTCGTCGCCGCTCTTGGTGCGAAAGCGCGCCTCGCTGCCGAAGATGCGCTGGCCCGAGCGCAGCTGCGCCAGGCCGGCGGCGCGCTTCTCCGGCTCGATCCAAAGCTGGAGCTCGTCGATGGTTCGGCCGAGAGTCTCTTCGCGACTGTATCCCGACAAGCGCAGAAAGCCTTCGTTGACTTCGACCAGACGACCGTCGGCGACCGAAGTGATGGTCAGGGCGAGAGGGCTGAGCTCGAAGGCCGCGGCGAATTTTTCCTCGGAAGCGCGCAGCGCCGCCTGCGTCTCGCGGCGCAGCCGCTGCAGCTCCAAATGGGCGGCGAGATCGGCAGGGCGATCGATCGCGGCGGTGACCAGGACGCCGCCATTGCTACCGTAGTCATCGGGTACCGGGCTGTAAGAAAGCGTGATGCAGCTCTGCTCTTGATGGTCGAGCAAGTGCTCGGTCGAGCTCGCCGAGCCGCTGGCGAGAACGGTGCGGATCATCGCGCCGATGCTGTCCCAACTGTCGACCCACACCGCCGCACCACTCTGTCCGAGGGCCGCAGGGTGCTTGTCGCCGAGGATCGAACGAAAGGCGTCGTTGTAGAGATGAACGCAGGTGTCGCCCCACCACACCGCCATCGGCTGGCGATGGCGCAACATCACGCTGACGATGGTGCGCAGAGCACCGGGCCAGGCGGTCACCGGCCCGAGCGCAGTCGCCGGCCAGTCGAAGCCGCGCATCCGGCGCGCCATTTCGCTATCGCCGGGAAAGATCTGCTCGAGGGTGCTGTGCGCTGAAGGTCCGCTCACTGTTGACTAGAGACTACGCCAGCGGCGACGGCTCGCAAACCTGCACCCTCTCGAGCCCTCAACGAGGCGAGGCATCGGTGATCACCTGCCCACCGGTCGCTAGATAGGTGAACAGCTGCTCCTGAGCCTCCGGCAGGAAGGCGCTGACCTGGTGCGGCTCTTGTCCCGTGATGCCGTAGTCGGCGAGGTCGAACTGCCACAGGCCGCTGACGCCGCAGCCGGGCTCGTCACACCGCACTTCTCCGGTAACGACAGACACACCCATCACCCGTGCCAGCGATTCGGTGGTGGCATTGGGCAGCACTCCGTCGCCGATGCCTTCCTGAATCAGCACCGCCTTCGGTACTCCGCCGGGTAATTGCACCGGGCCGGTGACGAACGGCGCATAACTGATTGGATCGCCCGCGCCCATGATCCACAGACCGCGATTGATCAGCATGCGGAAGAAATCCGGATAGGACGGGTGCGTCGGGGTCAGGCCGACGGCCGCGGCAATGAAGGGGGCGATCTGCTGGCCGACCTCTTCGCCTTCGAGGATGCGGACCAGCTCGCCGGCGGGTACGCTCAACAAGGCGGTGCGCACGCGCGAATCGACGCCGAGGAAGGTCGCGCCGTTGATGCCGCCGAGCGATGCGCCGCCGAACAGGATGCGATCCTGATTGATGAGCTCGAAGGGGCCTTCGCTCGCGGTCTCGATCAAGCGGCGCACTTCGATCAGCTCCGCTGCCGTCTGCCGGAAGCTATCGCGCATGGCGAAGAAGTTATTGAGGTGGAAGTACTGCAGCAGATCGGGAATGTCGTTGCCGGTGCCGCGCTCGCCGTGGTTGGGGAAGTCGGCGGCCACCAGCATCAAAGGCAGGATCATGTCGATCGCCGCACTGCCGCGGGCGATCTCCCAGACGAAGTCGGCGCTCTGCCCGAGGCCGTGGCCCAAGAACAGCACGCCGAATCCCTCTTCGGGCACTGGCTGATTCGGTACGGTGATCTGCACCCGCACCGCTATCGTGCGAGGCGCCGCGGCGCCGTCGATCACCGCCGGATCGAAGATCGAATTGCGCCCGCGGAAATCGTACAGGTGCGCCGTGCCGATCGCGGCGAGGCGATAATCGTCGGCAAACTCGCCCAGCAACTGCTGCTTGATCGGACCCTCGGTGAAGATCCCTTCTTGGTAATCGGTGTTGGGATCGTCGGCGAAGCTGATCGCCGGCGGAGCGAGCTCATTGCTGTCGAGACGCTCGCGAATGGTGACCAGGTCCTGCCAGGTTTCCTGAGTGGTGAAGGTGAAAGCGATCGCCACTTCGTTGCGGCTGACGCCGAGCTCGGCCTCAACGTAATCGAGGGCGGACTGTACCGCCGCATCGGCCTCACCGCGCAGAACCCGGCGGAAGTCGGCAGTACGACCGAGCGGAGCTCCGCTCGCCGTTTCGACTTCGCTGCTGACCACCACCGCGTAGGTAGTGGCGGCGTCGAGCGGCACCGCCGGGTGCAGGTCGAGCAGGCGCAGGCCGGGGTACCAGCTCGGTGTGAAGGAGACGAGTTGTTCGCTCCAGCTCTCGCCATCGCGGCGCAGTAGATGGACGCCGTTGGCGATGGTCGCGGTATCGATTTCCGTGCTCAGGCGCAGCTCGATTGGACTGTAATTCCCCCAGCCGGTGGCGTGCTCTCGAATCGCGGCGAGCAGGTTGTTGGTGAAAGCCGTGGCTGAGCCGGGGTTGACCGCATTGGGATCGCCGATCTCGGAGAAACTCCACACTGGCGGAGCAAGACGGCCGTCTGGATCGCGGTAGCGGTCATCCGGGAAAGGATTGGCGGGCAGTGTCACGTCGAGTCGATAACCGACTTCTGCACCCGCCGCGGTGCAGGTGTCATCGGCGAGGATCTCACCATCTTCACAAAAAGCATCTGGTGCCGTCGCCGTCGGCGAAGCGGTGATCGTTGGTGTCGCAGTCGGAACTTCGCTCGGGGTCTCGGTCGGCTGCTCGGTTGGCGTATCCGTCGCCATACTCGTCGCTGTCGCCGTCATCGTAGCGGTCGCGGTCAGTTGAGTGGTGGCGCTCGCGGTCGCCGGTGGGGTCATCGTGTGCGAGGGCGTCGCGCTAGGCGCGGGCGGAATTCGCGTATTGGTGCGCGTCGGCGTGGCGACCGATGGCAAGGTGGTTGTTCCGGTCGGAGACAGCGTTGCAGTTGGTAATGGCGGACGGTCGAGATCGTCGTCGCAGCCGATCGCCGGCAAGGCGAGCGCGGTAAGGAGGAAAAGGCGTATCCAAGTGGTCGGCTGGGGCATGTCGCTCTCCGCTGCGGGGTCGCGGGACTATACGTAGGCCGTGTCGCGGCGCAATAGAAAATCCGCCGGCTGCGCGGACGGCTCAGGCATTCACCTGAGCCGGAGTTACGCGCCGATGCGCTGTTCGCCAAGCAGGAGCTACCCGAGCTGCGGGCTGCGTAGTGACGCGGCGGAGACGCGAAGCTGGCACGTCGCTGGCAGTCCTGCCCACCATCTCATCTGCAGGAGGACCGAATGAAAAAGCTTCAGGTATTCGCATTCGCAGCGATGCTCGGTTTGGCTTCGACGGCGTTCGCGCAAACGGGCGGCAGCGGCGGCACCGGCGGAACGACCGGCAGTGGCAGCACCGGCGGCGCCGGGAACACCGGCAGCGGCACTGGTGGCACCGGCTCGGGTACCGGCACCGGCTCGGGTACCGGCACCGGCTCGGGATCGTTGGGCACCGGCAGCGGTGCGCAGCGCGGCACCGGCACAGGCAGCGGCGCCGGCACCATGGGTGACTCGCCGGGCAGCACCGGCAGTGGCACCGGCAGCGGCACCGGCCAAGCCGGCCGCACCCCGACCGGCGGTATGCGGTAAACAACCCGATGTGGCCGCGTCCGCCGAGCGGACGCGGCCACATGCGGCTGCGGAAGAGCTCAAAGCCCCGGCGCCAGACAAGCCTCAAGCCCCCAGCCCCGCGCGCTCAGAGAGCGCGCGCTACAACATGAGCGTTGCCTTGCATATTCTAAGGTGTTTGCCTTATTGATTTTGGGCGACGCGAGGCAGCTAGTGCATGGGGAGAGAGAGATGCCCAACAGCTCTGTTCTGATTGTCGACGACAACCCCGACGTCCGAGACTTGGTGCGAATGCTCCTGGAAGATCACGACTACCGCGTGCTCACTGCCGAAGACGGTGGTGAGGCTCTCGAGGTACTGCGCGGCGCGACGAACCTGCCCGATGTGATCATCCTCGATCTCGCCATGCCTCGAGTCGACGGCTTCGCCTTCCGCCGCGAGCAGCTGCGTGACCCTGAGCTCGCCAACATCCCGGTGATCGTACTCTCGGCCAATCCGGACATCGACGTCGCTGCGGCGCAGCTCAACGCGGCCGCTTGCTTCAATAAGGCGTCAAGCTTCGCTCCGCTGGCCACGGTCGTCGCCCAGGTTTGCTCGATGATGAAGAGAGTTTCGGCGGCGATGTGAGCGGGCCGCTGGCGCACCTCGGTTTCAGCGCCGCTTGACCCATCGATCGAGAAAGCCGATCGCCGCATCGAGAGCGGCATCATCGAAGAAGAAGGTGGTCAGATGGCCGAGATCGCCTCGATGGAGTCGATGCGGTACGCCCGCCTGCGCCAGCGCAGCGGCGAGGGCGCGTGACTGCTCGATCGGAACGATCCAATCGGCGGCGCCGTGGTAGAGGAACAGCGGCGGGTCGCCGGTATTGACGTGGTGGATCGGCGAAGCTTCCGCATAGATTTCCGCGAGCTCGGTCGCGGCTCCGCCGAGGAATCGCCCAACGATGAACTTCACCAGCCACGTCTCGGGTAAGGCATTGAGATCGCTCGGCGCCGCCCCCAGCACCGCCGCCTGAAGCTGAGGCGAAACGGGAACGGCGAGGGAGGGCGCCTCGGCCTCGACGGCGAGCTGCGCCCCGCCGAGCGCGAGCAGCGCAATCAGATGCCCGCCCGCCGAATAGCCGAAGCCGGCGATGCGCTCGGGATCGAGTCGCAGCGCAGTGGCATTGGCCCGCATCCAGCGCACCGCGGCGCGGCAATCGTGCAGCGGCAACGGATAACGATGCCGCGGCGCCAGGCGGTAGGCGATGTTGACGACGGTGTAGCCATGCGCGACTAATCGATCGGCGATGCGGTTCATGTGCCAGCGATGGCCGTAGCCCCACGCCCCGCCGTGTACCAGCAGCACCCCCGGATGAGGCCCGGCCCCGGCAGGGACATCGATGTCGGCGAGGAGGTCGTCGCCGCCGGGACTGGAGTAGACGACATCGTTCTGGCTCCAGGCTGCGGTTGCGATCGCCGCAGGGCGAAGCGCCTGACCGCCACTGCAGCCGGTGCTGGTGGCGATGGCGAAGAACAGCAACAGCCGGCTCACACCCATGACAGGCACAGTACGTCCGCAGCCGCGCTCGACCAAGCCGCATAGCTGCTCTCGGTAGAGCGCGGCGGCAGGTAGATGTCATCCCAGGTTGCTCGAGGCGGTCGAGGTGGTTACGACTTGGACATGAACATGCTTATCGGAGCGATCGCTTTGTCCGCGCTGCTGGCCGCGGCGCCGCAGGCAATCTCGGCGCAGGACCACCCTTCTTATTACGAGCAGCGGGCGCGCGAGCGCGCCTACGACAAGGGCTATGACGACGAGCTCGACGGTGAGCATCGCCACCCGCGTCGCGGCAGCCGCGCCAAGCAGCGCGCCTACGACGAAGGCGCCTTCGACGCCAGTCACGAAGGTCCGGGCGAGAAGCACCGCGGCAAGCACCACGGCAAGCACGAGGGCAAGCACACCCAACACGACTAGGTATCCGCTCTGGTCGCGGCACGGTCGTCGTCGGGTCCCCTCCGCCGCGCGCATTTTTGCGTGCGGGGGAGGGGAGCGGATTCTGCCGCCGCGCTCTACCGAGCGCA
>DASPMH010000238.1:0-3245 GCA_035627175.1 Terriglobales bacterium
CGACGGCCTTGAACAGCGCTACCAGGTCCCACAGGCCGAAGTACGACGGAATCAAATGATAGCAGCCGAAGTAGGCGAACAGCGGCGGCCGGATGATCGCGATCCAGGCGACGGTATGCCAGACGTAGCGGCTGACATCGGTGCTGGGATTGAGGAGCAACACCAGCGCCAGGGCGTAGCTGGCCAGCGCCACGACGACGTCCATCACCATCAGACCGAGGCTGCGCCGCCGGCGCCAGATGTACTTGGCGCGCAGCGCTCCGCGCACCGTCACCCACATCCCGTGCAGCAGGATGTGAATGTCGCCCCAGAAGGTCGCATTCTGGACATAAGCCAGATCGCGCTCGAGCTTCGGCGGCAGGATGTGATCGAGATAGTAGCGCTCGGTATCGCGCAGCCCTTCCGGGTACTCCTCGGTCTCGTCGCGACCGACGATCTGGCTCGGGCCGACGATGCCGGGGCGGACGCTGAGGGCGGCGCGCTGTCGCGCGCTGTAGAATTGAACGAAGTAAGGATCTTCGGGACGCGGCCCGATCAGGCTCATATCGCCGATCAGGACGTTGAACAGCTGAGGGAGCTCGTCGAGCTTAGACCAGCGCAGCAATCGCCCGAGGCGGGTGATACGCGGATCGCGCTTGACGGTCAGACGGGAGCCCATCAGGTAGGCCCCGTCGACCATCGTGCGGAACTTGAAGATCTCGAACAGCTTGCCGTCTCGGCCGGCGCGCTTCTGGCGGAAGAACACCGGACCGGGAGAATCGAGCTTGATCAACAGCGCGATCAAACCGAGCAGCGGCAGAAGGAAGAGGACGCCGGCGAACGCCAGCAGGAAGTCGACAGCCCTCTTGCCGGCCACGCCGGCGGCGGTCATCACTGGGGTGACCTCCGCGGCGGGGTCGCAGCAGGCTTCGGAGCTATCTTTCCAGTCGACCTGAATCTGCATGGGGATGCGTGGCTACCTCGTTCTTCGTCAGCAGTGGTTAGGCAGCTGACTCAGAACATCGCATAGATGAGCGGTGCCAGTGCGGAACCCTGCGTGACGATGAGCAGCGAGCCCACTAGCAGCAGCAGCACCAAAATCGGCGACATCCACCAGAGCTTGTCTTCCTTCATGAAGGCGAACATCTCGCTGCCGAGCTGGCTGATCGTACGAAACCTACCCATGAACTACCTCGCTTGATTGCCTCGCCCGAGTTGGTGTCGAGCGGGCCCTAAAGGACTACAACCGCCGCAGAAATTCAAATGAATTCCTACGTATTTCATTTCACTTGCTGCCGTCTTGGTAAGCCGAGCCAACCGTACGTCAGAATTGACGTTTCGCTCGTTCCATCGTCGAGGAGATGGGCGGCAACTCGACCGCATACGAGCCTTCTCCGCTGCGATCGGGCGACAAGGTCATCACCTGCTTGCGAGCGACCCGGGCGAAGACCGAAAGCGGTCCCACCGTCAGGTGGTACACCAGAGACAGCATGATCGCGGTTTGGACTCGGCCGAGGACGTCCGCGAACGCCATCCACAGCTTTTTGATGCTCTTCCACATGGTCTTTGCGCCTCTCTAATTTCAGTCGAGAGCGAAGGTCTGATCCCACCGGATCGACTCGATCCGCGGCAGTGCCTTGCTCTTGTCGAGTAGGAAATTGCCGATAGCCAAGTAGTCCATCCCTGTCTCGACGAAGCAGCGATAGGCGTCGCCCGGAGTGCACACGATCGGCTCGCCGCGGACATTGAAGGAGGTGTTGATGATCACCGGCACCCCGGTCAGTTTCCCGAACTCGTCGATCAGATCGTAGAACAAGGGGTTGAGCTCGCGATCGACGGTCTGCACCCGGGCCGAGCCGTCGACATGGGTGACCGATGGGATCACCCGCTTCTCCGGGCGAACCTGGGCGACCAGCAGCATGAAGGGGCTCGGCTCGTCGAGCTCGAAGAACTCACCGCAGCGGTCTGCCAGCACCGACGGAGCGAACGGCCGGAACCCCTCGCGAAACTTGATCTTCAAGTTGACCCGGTCCTTGTTCTCCGGGTTGCGCGGGTCGGCGAGGATACTGCGGCTGCCGAGGGCGCGCGGGCCGAACTCCATCCGGCCCTGGAACCAGCCGATGACCGCCTGGTCGGCGATCAGCTTGGCGACTCGGCTCACCATCTCCTGGTTGGACAGCTCGGTGTATGGGATGTCGTGGCCGACCAGGAATTCGCGGATCTCCTCGTTGCTGTACTCCGGGCCGGTGTAGGCGTGGCGCATGACGAACTTGCGCGGGTTCTTGAGCAGGCTGTGGTGGATGTAGGTCGCCACACCGATGGCGCCGCCGGCGTCACCCGCAGCCGGCTGGACATAGATGTGGTCGAACGGTCCCTCGCGCAGGATGCGGCCATTGGCGACGCAATTGAGCGCGACACCGCCGGCGAGACACAAGTTCTTCGAACCGGTTTCCTTGTGGACATGGCGTGCCATCACCAGCATCACGTCCTCGGTCACCTTCTGCACGCTGGCGGCGATGTCCATGTGGAATTGCTCCATCGGACCATCGGACTTGCGTGCCGGAGCGCCCATCAGCTCCTCGAACTTGCCATTGGTCATGGTCAGGCCCGAGAGATAGTTGAAGTAGCGCATATCGAGCGCGAAGCTGCCGTCCGGCCGCACGTCGATCAGTTGGCGAACCTTGTCGTAGTATTTCGGCTCACCGTACGGCGCGAGCCCCATCACTTTGTATTCGGCGCTATTGACCTTGAAGCCGAGGTACGAGGTGAAGGCGGTGTAGAGCAGCCCGAGCGAGTGGGGGAAGCGAATCTCCTTGAAGAGGTTGATGTCGTTGCCCTGCCCCTTGCCGTAGGTGGCCGTCGACCACTCGCCGACGCCGTCGACGGTGATGATCGCAGCTTCCTCGAACGGCGACACCAAAAAGCTCGAGGCGGCGTGGGAGAGGTGGTGCTCGGTCATCAGCACTTCGCCCTCGTAGCCGATCTTCTGGCGGATCACCGAAGGGATCACCAGCTTCTCGTGCATCCACGACGGCACCGCCTTGAGGAACGGCTTGAGCGAGCGGGGGTAGCACGCCAAGTGGGTGAAGAGGATGCGCTTGAACTTGACGAAGGGCTTCTCGTAGAAGCCGACGTAGTCGAGGTCGTCAACGCGGATGCGGCCCGCCTCCAGGCAATAGCGGATGGCGTTGACCGGCATATCGGCGTCGTGTTTTTTGCGAGTGAAGCGCTCCTCCGAGGCTGCGGCGATGACCTCGCCGTCCTGC
>DASPMH010000239.1:0-2231 GCA_035627175.1 Terriglobales bacterium
GGAAGACGTATCGACCGATGCGCGCTACCGCTCCGCCGATCCGGTCGAGCTACGCCAGTGGCTCGATGCCTTCGCCGCGTTGATCGGACGCTGACCGCCGCATCAGCTCGGCGCCGCGGCCATCGCCTGATCATCGACACCGTTGCCACTGCCGCCGTTGCTCGACGATCCCAGGCGGCGATTGGCCGCTTTGGGCTGGCGCTGACCGATCCATTGCAACAGGCTGAGGACGTTTTCGACGTCGGGCAGCTGTCGCGAAGCCGCGGTGACGGTGTCGGAAGTACCGACGCGCAGGGTGATGCCGAGGCCCGCGAGGATGTGGAACGTCTCCTCGTCGGAGGCGTCGTCGCCGATGTAGACGATCCGCACCCGCTCCGACCAATCCGGGCCGGAGGTGTGTCGCACCGCATGCATGATCGCGTGCCCGGCATTCCAGGGAATCGGTACGCGCGCTTCGACGCCCCGCGGCAGATCGCGCGCCTGGAAACCGGCGCGGGTGATCGCGGCGCGCACCTGCTCGAGTTGCGCCGCGACGTCGCGCCGGCGGGTGTTGGCGAAGATCACTTGCAAGCCGACCCCGATGTGGTTGACCCGCGCCCCGGCGGTGGCGATGCGATGCAGCTCGCGCTCGAGCCGCGCAATCCGCTCGCGGTAATGCAGCGCATCTTCGTGCATGAACGAGTCGCCGGCGACGCCGCCGATCTCGAGGCCGTGGCTGGCGATCAGAATCAAGCCGGATTCATCGCCGAGCTCGGCGGTCAGCTCGCGCAGCGGGCGCCCGCTGACGATCCCGACTTGCATGTCGCCGCGGGCGAGACACTGCTCGAGCGCCTTGCGCAGCTCGGCCAGAGTATGCGGTTGAACGCTTCCGGTTTGCGACAGGATCAGATCGTAGTCGAGAAACAGCGCCAGTTGCTTCTGCTCGACCGTGTTGCCGAACCAGCGCTCGAAATCCTTGGCGTCGGGCCGCTCGCCGATCTGGCTGGCTTGGTGGGCCGCGGCGAGGAACTGTTCGACCCACCAGGTGACGTTGGCGCGTCGCTCGCGCTGGCGCAACGCGCCGAGACGGGTACGCCGCTCGGCTTCCTCCATCGTCAGAGCGCGGTGCAGAGCCTGGGCAGTGCCTTCGAGATCGTACGGGTTTACCAGAATCGCCTCGGCCATCGTCTCGGCGGCACCGGCGAGGCGCGACAGGATCAGCACCCCGGGCTTGTCGACCTGGCTGGCGACGAATTCCTTGGCGACCAGGTTCATCCCGTCGCGGCCTGGCGTCACCAGGGCGACGTCGGCGTCGCGGTAGAGGCCGGTCAACCGCTCCGAAGGCATGCTTTGATAGAGGTAGCGAATCGGCGACCAGGTCGCCGTCGAGAAGCGGCCGTTGATGCGGCCGACGAGCTCGTCGATCTGCCGCTTGAGCTGCCGGTACTCGGCGACCTGGGCGCGGCTGGGAACCGCTAGCTGCAGGAAGATCACCCGCTCGCGATGTTGCGGATAGAGCTCGAGCAGCCGTTCGAACACCAATAGCCGCTCGGGGATGCCTTTGGTGTAGTCGAGCCTGTCGACGCCGATCACCAGCTGCTCGCGCGGCGTCCCCGCCGGCGGCGCCTTGAGGGCGAGCGTCTCGTAGTAGTCGAAGTCGATGCCGATCGGAAAAGCGCCGACCCGAACCGATCGGCCCGCATGATGAACGGTGCGGTTGTTGCGATCGACGCGAGCCCCGAGCAACAGCTCGCAGCAATCGAGGAAATTGCGGGTGTAGTTGTCGACGTGAAAGCCGACCAGATCGCAGGCGAGCACGCCGCGCAGCAGCTCGTTGCTCCACGGCAGCAGCCGGAAGATGTCGTACGGTGGAAACGGTATGTGGAGAAAGAACGCCAGCCGCGATTGCGGCAGGGCGCGGCGGATGGTGCGCGGCGCCAACATCAGATGGTAGTCGTGCACCCAGATCAGGCTGTCGGTGTCGGCCGCCTCGACCGTCAGCGCGGCGAACTTGTCGTTGGCACTGGCGTAGGCTTCCCAGTCGACCTGGTTGAAGCGGGCCAGATCGGGGAAGCAGTGGAACAGCGGCCACAGCGTACGGTTGGAGAGGCCGTGGTAGTAGCGCCCGACCTCGACCTCGGCGAGGTCGACGGCGAGCATCTCGTAGCTGCTCTCTTGCAAGCGGGCGCGGGCCTCGCGGGTCAGCTGCGCCCCTGCCCAGCCGATCCATTTGCCGCCGCGGCGTTGCAACA
>DASPMH010000240.1:0-2279 GCA_035627175.1 Terriglobales bacterium
CCAGCTCGCCACGACCAACGCGCCGCCGAGCACCCACAGCATCCAGATCTGCGTGCTCGAACGGAGCCAGTACGCCGCGTCGAGCGACGGTGTTGCGAGCGTCGGCAGACGCGTGCTGTCGTTCAGCGCGAGGGTCGCGCACAGCGCAATCGCGAAGCCGAGCCAGCTAAGCACGGTGCCCGTCTTGCTGAAGACCGAATCGCCGCGGCCGCCAAGCGTGGGAACGTACATCGCGAAGCCGAACAGCCACAGCAGCACGCCGGACCAAAAGATCGGGTCGTCTTGGAACAGCGCCAGCGCTCGGGAGAGGTTAGTGTCCATGGACTCGTCAGCGTTTCTCCGCCGACGAATCTAGCATCAAGGGCCGGAACGCTCCGGGTTCGTGTGTTGCGTGTGCTGCAATCTGCGCTGCGGCGTGCGAATAACTGGTCGTTGTTGGCGCTTTCGTTGTGAGCGTTGTTCGCCTATCGCCGTCATGATCCCGCGTGGCGCGCTTGCTTGACAGTGCGCTTTGCACGGGGCTTATCATCGAATGACGATGCAGGCTGAATCGCTCGAGGTGTTGGAGAAGGCCAGCGTCGCGCCCGCGCAGGCGCGGGCGATCGTGCGGGCCATCGAGATTGAAATCGCCGGCGCAAAAGACACTCTTGCAACGAAACAGGACGTGTTGGGCTTGCACCAAGCCATAGACGTTCTACGGGCGGATCTGCGCGGTGAAATGACCGGTCAGGGCGTGCAGCTTCGCGGTGAAATCACCGCCGAGGTCGCGCAGCTTCGCGGTGAAATCACGGCCGAGGTCGCGAAGCTTCGCGGTGAAATCGCCGCCGAGGTCGCGCAGCTTCGAGGCGGACTCACGGCCGAGGTCGCGCAGCTTCGCAGCGAAATGACCGCTCACGTCGCGCAGCTGCGCGGTGAGATCGCCGCGCTCGGAGCCGCGATTCGCGTTGAGCTGGTGGAGCAAATCGGCAACGTTCGAAAGGAAATCAACGGCGTCACACGCCAAATGTACGTGGCGCTCTTGGGCCAGACAGCCGTGATGCTCGGCTTCTTCTACTTCTTCATCGCGCAACTGCGCTGAACATGCCGACGCGCCAGGGCTCATCGAACCCTCGGCCCGATGCCAGTTTGAAGTCTTCTCGGGACCTAACAAACGCAAACAGCGGATCGTAGTCGTGGTGGCCGGCGGTCGGCAGCGCCGCCACGTAAGGCAAACGCGAGTTGCTCCGGCATCGGCGAGCTCGACGCCATTAAGGTCGGCTTCTCAGCGCGCGACCGTGTAATGCGGCGCGATCGTCCGGAATTCGGACGATCACTCGAAGATCGTCCGCGCCCCTGACGATATCCCGAGAGGACATACACACACACCGACTCCCGTAGCGTTAGCCCGTGCACCGGCCGCCGCCCACGACGGTTGAACATCAGTGATGCTCGGCTTCTTCTATTGCTTCATCACGGAACGTGCGCTGCGCTAAGCGCCCGGCTCTCACCGAATCCCTGGTCCGGATCAATGATCCGGTGCGCACACAAAGGGCTCGATGGTCTCTCCAAGCGCCAGGTGTTGCGACTCGTGGATCGCCGGCTCCGTAAACGTCGAGGGATCCGTGACCGTCTGCCGATACGTCAGCGCCGACTGATCGTCGCTCAACGTAAAGCGTTCGGTGATCTGCACGTCGGGCGAGAGCGGCGTACCGATCGTGTCGTAATACGGCCAGTTCAGTGCAGTGGTCTCGACGACCAGCGAGCGGCCGTCATCCTCGAAGCGCCCGATCGAAAGCCCAAGCCGGCTCGGCGCCAGCCCTACAGGTACGGTTGCCGGCGACAGATGGATCGTGCGTAAGAGGTCGAAGTACTCGCTACGAAGGATGACGGTGCTCGCGTCCGGCTGCGACAGCTCGAACGGATACACCCAATTCATCACCGTCGGCATGCCCTGCGGCTCGCACGTCACGACGAAGCTCCGTGACTGGTCGAAGGATTCGCGAGCCGCGAGCGCGCTCGGCGTCAGCATGATGCGGTTCGCGCGGGCCTGGCCCATGCGTGCCGTGCTCCAGACGCGGAAGAGCCCGCGGTTCTCCTCGGCGGCCGTCGAGATCTGCTGGTTCCGCCACTGCGAGCGGCCGCCGACTTGGTCGTAGTCCCAAAACTTGTCGCCCTCGGTCGTCAGCACGACTTCCGTGCCGTCCGGCCGCAGCATGTTCGTCAGCAAGAATCGATTGGGCTTGAGAGTCGATGCGCGTCCCGCCAGGCGCACTTGCGTGCCGACGACGAACTGGTCCTGC
>DASPMH010000241.1:0-2163 GCA_035627175.1 Terriglobales bacterium
CGGTATGGCGGGCCACGCAGGTGCTCGGGAGCGCATTGGCGCCCACGACGTCCGCCGCCAGCAGCGTGCCGAACCATCCCGTCCGAGCGTCCAGACGAAGGGTCGCCATCGTGCCGGGGCACGCAAAGCCCTGGACCGCGGCGGCCGCGTCGACCGAGGCCACTAGGCCCGAGGTGTCCGACGTTGCCTTGGCGAGGCATTTGTCGAAGGCCGCCCGCGTCCCGCCTTTGGCCAGGGCGAGGAAGCAGCGACCCGTTTGCGTCGACGCGAATCGTGACGCGTCGAGCTTGCCGGCAAAGCAATTTTGCGCGGCCGTTTGTGCCAATGCTTCAGCGCTGCCCCCCACCCCGACTCCCCACAAGGAAAGACATGCCAGAGCGTGGAACAGACGCCGGTTCCCCCGACGGTGCCCGTTCATGCGGGCACCATGCACCCAACGTAAAAATAAGAAAAGCTAGTATTTTCGCATACTTAGCGTTTATGACCTTCTAAGCGAAGCCGCTTGGGTGTGTTGCCGACGCGCCCGGGGATTTTTGGCCCCCTTTCGCGGCGGCAGTCGGTCCGTCGCCGTGCGCCAACGCCCGATCCCGCCGCCCGAACTGCGCACAGGACGGGCCCGCCGCCGCAAAAAAATGCGCACGGCGAAGCCGCCCGAATCGCGCGGCCAGCGGGTTCCGCCAGATCGCGAGGCACGCGGGCACCGCATGATCCAGTGGTCTGCGCCGCCGCCGCCGCCACGTCGCGGGCGAAGTCGGCACCGCGCATGTCGCGTTGCGGACGGGATTGCGGTTCACTGCTCGGGCCGGCGGCGCGGACGCTGCCGCAGAGGAGCTTGCCGATGCCGACCGCCGCCCGTTGGAAGACCGCCGCCACTGCCATGGCCTTGACCGTCCTGGCGGCCACCGCTGCCGTTGCCGGCGGCAACTGGAACGACACCGGCATCGCCTGGAAGGGCTACGAAGCCGGGCTTGCCGAGGCCAAGACCGAGGGCAAGCCGGTGATGCTGGTGTTCTACACGGAGTGGTGCCCGCACTGCACCGCCTACTCCAAGGTCTTCCACGACAAGGAGCTCGTCGAGCTGTCCGGAAAGTTCGTGATGATTCGCATCGACAAGGACAAGGAGCCGGCCATCAGCCGCAAGTACGCGCCGGACGGCGAGTACATCCCGCGCACCTACTTCCTGCAGAGCGACGGCACGCTGCTGGCGAACGTCACCGAGCAGCGACCGCAGTTCAAGTATTTCTACAACGAGAACGACCCCCAGGCCGTCATGCGTTCGATGAAGGCCGTACTGGCGATGCCTTCCAAGAGCTGACCTACCACGCATCCGGAAAGGAGAACTGCCGATGAAGGACGACATCCGCACGCGGTCGATCGAGCTGCTCAACAAGATCCTCGAAATGGAGCTGGCCGGCGCGATCCACTACACCCACTACTCGTTCATGGTCTTCGGCTACAACCGCATCCCGATCGTGAGCTGGCTGCGCGGCCAGGCATCCGAATCGCTCGGGCACGCGCAGCAGGCGGGCGAGCTCGTCACCAACCTCGGAGGCCATCCGTCGCTCGGCATCGGTCCGCTTCTCGAAACGCACAAGCACGACATCGGCGACATCCTGCGCGAGTCGCTGAGCCACGAGCGCCAGACGCTCGTGCTCTACGAGGAGCTTCTCAAGCTGGTCGAGGGTGATGACGTGATGCTCGAAGAGTACGCTCGCGAGCACATCTACCAGGAGACGATGCACCTGGGCGAGGTCGACAAGATGCTGCGCAAGCCCGGCGAGATCGAACGCTTCAGCAAGTAGCGGTCAGCGAATCAGCAGCATGCACAGCGCGAGCTCGTCCAGGGCTCGCGCTGCGGGATGATCGGGCTTGGCAAGAACGAGCGGCTGGTTGAGCGCAGCCGCCTCGTAGAACTGCTCGGGATACGGCGGCAGCACCCCGTACTTCTTGAGCTCGAGCTGTGTCAGAACATCGGCCGCGCTCAGCGCCTTGGGCAGTTGCAGGCGCGAGACGATCACCGCACCGATGGCTCCCTTGATCCGCCAGAAGCGCAGCACCTCGAGCATCATGCGCGCGGCCGCGATCGAGGATGGATCGGAGCGGTCGACGACGACCGCAACCAGGTCTGCCTGGCGCAGCGCCTCACGGTTGGCCTCGCTGGTA
>DASPMH010000242.1:0-3839 GCA_035627175.1 Terriglobales bacterium
CGCGTCTTCAATGTCGATCGGCGCCGGGTGGGGCTTGGCCGGGTGAGACTGTCTGATGATCGGGGGCGAGCGCCGTGCGCGGGCCTGCCGAAGCTCGCACCATCGCCGGCAGCGCCGCTTGGCCTCGCCGGGTCTCGTCGAGAGAGAGAGCCAGGATGCGCACTGCTTCCTGATCGGCGTGGAAGCCCATCGAATTCTCCGCCTCGATGAAGTCGAGGAGAAACTGAGCCCGCCGTTGATGCCCGCGCGACGCTTCCAAGTCGGCGTCGCTCGCGCCGGCCTCTCTTGCGCCCTTGATGTCGGCGATCAGAGCCATCAGGCCATCCATGGCGACGTTGCGAACCTGGTAGGTGCGGTCTTGAATGGTGTGAACCCGCTGGCGCAGCTCGTTCTCGTCCCAGCGGTGGCAGGTCTGGCAAGCTCGATTGATGTTGAGCATCGGACTGCGGACGTGATGGTCGCTCACCTTCATCGCGCCGACACGCTGATACGGCATGTGGCAGTCGGCGCAGGCGACGCCGGAGCGAGCGTGCACGCCTTGGTTCCACAACTCGAACTCCGGATGCTGCGCCTTGAGGGTTGGGGCGCCCGACTCGGCATGCACCCAGTCCTTGAAGCCGTTCTCCTCGTAGTAGGAAAGAATCTCGTCGGCCTTGAGGCCCTTGTCCCACGGGTAGGTCAGACGCTTCTCCGGACCTTTGAAGTAGTACTCGACGTGGCACTGGCCGCAGACGTAGGCGCGCATCTCCTGCCGCGTTGCGTCGCGGTTGACGTCGTAATCGGCGATGCCTTGCGCGGCCTTCACCTTCTGGATGCCCTCGAGGAAGCCGGGGCGGGTGACACGCAGCTGCATCGTCTCGGGATCGTGGCAATCGATGCACGCGACCGGATGCTCGACCAGCTTGACGGCCTCCTGGTACTTCATCTGGTTCATTGCCTCGAAGCCTTTGATCAAGTCGCCATTGCCGAGCTTCTTGTAGGGAACGTAGACGGAGCCGTGACAGTGCAAGCAGGTGCCGGGCTGCTGCACGACATTCTGGCGTTCCGTCAGGGTCTGGTCCGAGAGCATGTAGGCGTGGCCGCGCTCCTCGCGGAAGTCGACGGCGAAGGCGTAGCCGGCCCACATCGTCTTCAGACGAGGATCCTCTTCTATACGCGATTGGGCGACCACGGTTCGTGGGTCCTTTTCAGTGGCTTGGCGCGGCACGGCCTCGCTGCCGCCGTAGCGAGTGCGAACCTGATCGACGGTGCGGAGATAGCTGTCGTACTGCGCCGGGAAGTTCATGCCCCAGGGCGCCGGATCGACGGTCGCGTCGTCGAGCTCGACGACGCGGTAGAAGGGATTTCGCGCCTCTTGTTGCCGCGTGAAGATATTGATCAGCAGGGCGGCGGCGGTGACGGTAGCGATCGCGGCGGCGAGGACGACCAGGATCAGGCGGCGAGTCATTCGATGTGTCCCACTTGGTTGTGGCAACGGGTACACGACAGAGCGCCGTGTCCGTTGTTCGCGTGATAGGGATCGATCGAGCTGGTCAGCTCGGCGTGGCATTTGCGGCAGGCGCGCTCAGTGACTTCTTGATTGCGTGCCGTGATGTGGAGCGGGTCGGGGTATCCGCCGGTGGTGAAGTAGAACGAGTGCCAGAAGCCGTTCTGCGCTTTGGTCAGGTATTTGCCGACGAAGCTCGGCGGGGTGTGGCAATCGTTGCACACGGCGACGGCCTGATGGCTGGAGCGCGTCCACGCTGTGTAGTGATCGCGCATGATGTGGCAGTTGGCACACGCCGCCGGATCGTCGGTGACATACGAGTAGCCGCGGGCGTAGACGAAGGTGTAGCCGCCGATGCCCATGGCTACCCCCGCCAGGACCGCGGCGATCAGGAGAAGTCGGCCCGCAGTGGTCACGTTCCAGGGGTACGTTCGGCCGTCCCTCTCGTCAACGCGGCCACCGCTGTTCGCTACCGCCAGCCGCGGTGGCCTTCGCCGTCTCGCGACGGCGGCTACATCGCCGCCACACGGGCAGCTTCAGTAGTGGATCCCTCAAGCAAAGACTTGCGACGCAGGAGTGGTGATCGCTTTGTTGGTTAGGACCTGGTCGAGCGCGGCGGCGGCGTATTGTTGCTTGACGGCGTTGGGGTCGTCGCGGGTGTCATCGATGGCGCCGTGGTAAACCAACGTGCCTTTGGTATCGGTGATGAACACCTCGGTGGTGCGCAGCGCCCCGAGCAGGCGTGCGACGCGGCCGTTGATGTCGTCGATCCACCGGCCGCCGAGCCGCTTGCTCTGGTGGAAGGCGACCTTCGCCTCGCGCGGATCGTCGCGGTTCGGGTAGACGTAGATCACTTCGACGCCTTTCGGCGCAAAGGTGGCGGCCAGCTTCGACATGCGCTCGGCATAGGCCTGAGTGCTCGGGCAGCGGGTGCCGACGATGATGTACGCCACCACCTTGCCGTTCTTGTGCGAATCGAACTTGTGCACCTTTTCGCTGTCGCCGGCGAGCTCGATCAGGTCCGCTTCGAACGCCGGAACTTGCTTGCCGATCTCGACCGGGACCGGGCGTGACGCAGGAACTTGTCCGAGTGCAGGCACGGCCAGCAGCAGTGCCGCAACGATCCGACCGCATGCGGGGATGGTCATGCGCCGCAATATGCGCCAGCGTAGCGGTCGATGCCAGCCGGGTGGCGGTCCTTACATTCGACGCCAGCCTTCGCTATGCATGGCCTTCCCACGTCGGGCAGGAGGATGAAATGAATCCCAACGACTGCGTTCTCTACAGTGGCGGTTTGCGCGGCGCGGAGGCGGCGTTCGGTGCCGCCGCTGAACGCTACGGCATAGAGGAGGTCAATTTCACCTTCGACGGCCACCAGATCGAACGCACCCGTGGGGTCCGCACCCTTACCCATGCCGAGCTGCGCCAGGGCGACGTCAGCCTCGAATACGTCTCGAAGCTGATGCATCGTCACTATCCCAACACCGACACCATCAAGCAGGTGCTGCAGACGATCTGGCATCAGGTCAACAACGCCCAGGAGATCTACGTCATCGGCAAGATCCTCGACGATGCCACGGTGATGGGGGGTACGGGTTGGGGCGCCGAGTTCGCCAAGCTCTGCAATAAGCCGCTCTTCGTCTACGATCAGGACCGCGGCGGCTGGTCGCATTGGACCGAATCCGCTTGGGAGGACGCTGCCAACCCGGTGATTCGCCACGAGCACTTCGCCGGCACCGGCACGCGATATCTGCGCGACAACGGGCGGGCGGCGATTGACAAGCTCTTCGCCGACTCCTTCGGCGGCTGAGCTGGCGCTGGGGCACACCCGTGTAGCTGCCGTCGGTAGACGGCGGCAGGTGGGCTGCGCGTCACGTCGCGGCGAGACGCGCAGAAATCCCCCTGCGCCTGCGGCGCTGAGGCTTTCGCCGGCGAAAGCCTCAGCCCTTTGGGAAAGGGGGCGCACCCCTTAGGGTTGGCAATTGAGGGTGAGCGAGTCGCGGTCGCGGCGCGGGCGGGTCTCTTCTAAGGCGAAGGCCATGGTGCGAATGCGCACCTTGCCCGGGATCCGGTGGGAGCGGCCGAGCGGCACGCGCACATAGAAGGGCTCGGTGCAGATACCGACCTGCGCCGCGCTGAGCGGTAGTGGTAGACCGACCGCGCCGGTGACCGGATCGCGCAGCGTCTGCAGCGCCGCCGCGATGCGCCCCGCGTTGATCGGATCGGCGGCCAGGCGCGGCCGGCTGATGCGCAGCGAGTCGGCGACTCCGGCGGTAGCGCAGGAGGGCAGCGCCGGATCGAGATTGTTGAGGCAGAGCGCGACCTGGATCTCGCAGGCCCGCTGGCTCGGCTC
>DASPMH010000243.1:0-2375 GCA_035627175.1 Terriglobales bacterium
ACGGGTTCAGGGCCGTCCACTTGACGTTGAAGGTCTCGATGTCAGGGGCGAGGCTCAGGCCGGTCTGGAAGACGAACTCTCCGGTGTTGGCGGTGCCGCTCGCGGTGCCGGTCGACACATCCTCGATCACGACGAGGCCGCCGCCGGCTGCCGTGCCGACCTTCACATTCGTCATATCGAGTCCGCCCTCGGCGACCGGGGCCACGAAATCGCGCATTCCGTTCACCATGTGACCCGTAAGGCCGAGGAAGAGGCCGGGCGGGCCGGGCGCGCTGTTGCCCGCACCGAACTGGAAATTCCAGTGCAAGCTGGCATTGCTGGCCAGGACGGTGCCGAGACCGTTCGCGGCATCGGTCTGGAACGGATCGACGGTATTCAGCAGCCCGTCATCGTCGAGGTCCGGGTCGCTGGTCTGCGGCTGGTCGGTCGGCGTGAGGGCGAGGATCTGGCCGGTGCCGATCTGTGCCACCCAGATGGAACCGTTCGGCCCCTGCACCAGGTCGAGCGGCGTGCCGCCGGGCGTCGCGAGAGTCGTGACACCGAGCACGGTCGTGCCGTCGGCCGCGAGCTGGATCAGCTTGATGGTGCCGTCGAAGGACGCCGTCACCAGGTCGCCGGTGATCTCACCGTTGAAGGCGGTGGCGGTGTACTCCATCAGGCCGTTGGTCGATGCGCCGAATTGCGCGAGCGAGCTCTGCCCCACCGTGAACTGGCCTTCTTCGTCAAGCCGGCTGGCCGATGCGGTGAACTTCGACGGATCGATCACGAAGCCGGCCGTAATCTGCAGCTCGTCCGGCACGGCCGCCGCGGCATTGGGAATCGTCGCGACAACCTGTGGCTGTGATCCATCGGTATAGGCGAAGATCGCCCCGGTCTGGTGCCCCCGCGTCGGGTCCGGATGCCCATAGTAGCTGCCGTCCGCGAGCAGGTAGAGGGAATCGAGACTGCCGACGCCGCCATTGTTGTACTGATTGGTCGGGTTTCCGTTCGCGTCGAGAAGGGGTACGCCACCGAGGTCCTGGTTGCCGCCATTGTCGATGGTGAAGAAGTTGCCGGCCTGGGTCAGCACCAGGTCGTAGGCATTGCGCAGACCGGTGGCGTAGATGCGCAGCGGGGCATCGGCGGGCAGCACGGCTTGGTTCAGTCCGTCGTTGCCGCCGAACGGTCCTCCAACATCCATGCCGCCGGCTGTCTCATTTCCGGCTGTGCCGTTGTTGGCGACCGTCGGATCATCGAGCGTGGGCAGATCGTACTTGTAGCTGCTGGTGATGCCCGGCGCGTAGGTAAAGGTCTTGGTCGCAATGGCGTCGAGGGCAGTGAGGTCGACCTCGAGGACCGCGCCTCCCAGCGCATATTCCGGCGTGTTGGAGAAGTAGAGCGATGGGGCGCCGTTGTTGGTGTTGCCGCCCTGGGCCAGGTAGAGCTTGGTCCCGTCGGCACTGAGCACCATGCCGTTGGAAGAATGATTCTCCTCGGACCGCGGCAGTCCGCGGATCAGGTCGACCTTGTCCCACGCTGTCCCTGTCCAGGTGAGCTTCGACAGGATGCCGGAGTTCGTGTCGAGGCCGAGGTCGCTAAAGGTCGCGATCCGCGGATCGCTCGAGGTGACATAGAGGACCGGATTGGCCGCCGTTCCCGTGACCAGCAGGCCGGTGACCTGGCGATCGCCGATCGCCGTGTTCAACGCGCCGTCGTCGTTGTGGTTGGGAATGTTCTTGATGAGGTCGATGGTTTCGACCTGGACGGCGCTCCACTGCCCGGCGGATGGCTGACTGATCTCGTATATTTTGATCAGCCCATCCTGCTGGCTGACATAGAGCCGCCCATCCGGTCCGAATTGCAGCGACGTCGGATTCGAAAGGCCGCCGATGACGGCTTGGCTTTGGAACTGCACAGGCATGCCCCATCCTTCGCTGAGAATCGACCCATGCGCCCGCGCCCTGAACTCAAGACCCAATCACCCGATCGTTCGATAGCAATGCCAGAACGGCCCGGCCCGTGACCAACCTGTGATGTGGCGGGGTGGCCGACAGCGCGCAATTTGACGCTTCGCAGCGAACGGCAGTGAACGAGTGAGCATTGCCGGAACGATCGCGAATGAGGCGAGGCGTACACGACTCAAAAAGACTGCTTGCCTTCGAACTTCAATGGGCGGCATGACCTTGCCATGAGCACTCCCATGAACGCAGAACGGACACGACTGCAAATTGTGCGCTGCGTCGACGGTAGCGCCTCGCATCCCGTCGCGGGGCATCGTTCGGCTGTGGCGATGGATCTGGCACAACTCTTTCGCGGCAATGGCACCTGCATATCGGGCGTGAAGTCCGGTCCTGGCGATCGTCGTCGAGCCGTTCGCGGCGCAGTCGAGAAACGAG
>DASPMH010000244.1:0-4930 GCA_035627175.1 Terriglobales bacterium
TTTCAGAACATCGATCGCGCCATCGAGATCGTTCGCCGTGCCGAATCGCGGCCCCAGGCGCAGACCCAATTGATGAAGGAGTTCGACCTCGACGAGGTTCAGGCGGACGCGATTCTCGAGACTCGCCTGTACCAATTGGCCAAGCTCGAAATTGCCAAGATCCGCGAGGAGCAGCGCCAGAAGAAGGAGCGTGCCGGCGAGATCGAAGCTCTGCTCGAGAGCAATCACGCGCGCTGGAAGATCGTGCGCTCCGAGCTCGAAGCGATCGGCGCCAAGTTCGGCGACAAACGCCGCACCATCCTCAACGCCGGCGCCGAGCTGGTGTACGACGCCGAATCGTACGTCGTCCACGAGAGCACCACGGTCGTCGTCACCCGCGACGGTTGGTTCAAACGGCTCGGCGAGATCAAAGATCCGTCGTCGACGAGAGTGCGCGAGGGCGACTTCGCCAAGTGGATTCTGCGCGGCAGCACCCGCGACAATCTGGCGCTGTTCACCAATTTCGGCGTGCTCTACGTGCTGAAGGCGCTCGACGTGCCGGCGACCACCGGCTACGGCGAGCCGGTGCAGTCGCGGCTCAACTTCGGCGACGGCGAACGGATCATCAGCGCAGCCTTGATAGCGCCACCGCCAGCCGAAGAAGAAGCTGCGTCACTGCCGCGGCGCCTGGTCGTTACCACGCGCGGCATGGGCTTCTTCTGTCGTCCCGAGCTGAGCGAGACGACGAAGAATGGCCGCCGCGTCGCGCGTGTTCGCGACGGCGACGAGGTCCTCGTCTTCGGCCCCGGCGAGGGCGACACCGTCACCACCGCGACCTCCGACGGCAAGGTGCTGTCGTTCCCTGCTGACGAGCTGCCCGAGCTCTCCGGCGCGGGCCAGGGCGTGATCCTGATGCGTATCGACAAGGACGACAAAGTGATCGGGTCGATTTGTCATCCGGTCGACGAGACGCCGATCGCCATCGACGAAGAAGGCAACGAGCGGCGCTTTCATGCGCCGGAGCAGGCGCATCGTGCCCAGACCGGTCGCAAGGTGCTCAAACGATTCAAAGCGGTCGAGCTGCAAGCTCGCAACGCCGACAGCAACAGCTGAGAAGCGAGATGGCCAAGAACTACACTGCCAAAGAGATCACCGTTCTCGAGGGCCTCGAGCCGGTGCGCAAGCGGCCGGGCATGTACATCGGCGGCGTCGACACTGTCGGGCTGCATCACCTCGTCTGGGAGCTGCTCGACAACTCCGTCGACGAGGCGATGAACGGTCACTGCGACAAGATCACCGTCACTCTCCACAAGGATGGCGAGACCGTCACCGTCACCGACAACGGCCGCGGCATTCCGGTCGATCTGCATCCGAAACACAAGCGCTCGGCGCTCGAGCTGATCCTCACCACGCTTCACGCCGGCGGAAAGTTCGAGAACCAGAACTACTTCCACTCCGGCGGTCTGCACGGCGTCGGTGCGTCGGTGGTCACCGCGCTCGCTTCGAAGCTGATCGCGCGGGTACGCCGCGAAGGCTTCGAATGGGAGCAGGAATTCGCCCGCGGTATTCCGGTCACCAAGCTGAAGAAGGTCAAGCCGGTGCGCGGCAGCGGCACCTCGATCACCTTCACCGCCGATCCTCAGATCTTTCCGAAGACCACTTTCAAAGCGAACACCATTCGCGAGCGGCTCGAAGCGCGCTCGTTCCTCCACCGGGGATTGACGCTGGTGTTCGAGAACGAAGTCGATGGCCAGAGCGAGACCTTCCACCAGGAGCGCGGTATCGAGGCCTGGGTGGAGAAGCTGGTCGCCGACAACAAGAAGCGCGCCGTCAGTGAGCCTTTCTTCGTCGAGCGCAAGGAAGGCGTCGTCATCGAGTGCGCGCTGACCTGGACGGAATCGCCCGAGGAATCGTTTCTCTCCTTCGTCAATGGCATTCCGACCGGCTCCGGCGGCACCCACGAGAATGGCTTGAAGGGCGGCATCGCCAAGGCTGTGCGCAACTATCTGACGGTACAGAATCAAATTCCCAAAGCGATGAGCATCGCCGCGGAAGATACCCGCGAGGGCATCGTTGCGGTTTTGAGCATCTACATCCAACAGCCGCAATTCCAGGGTCAGACCAAAGACCGGCTCAACAATCCCGAGGTTACCGCACCGATCGACAACCTCGTCCGCACCAGCCTGGAGAACTACCTGCTCGGCAATCCGACACAGGCAAAGGCGATCGCGGGGCGCGTCATCCTGGCGGCGCGAGCGCGCAGCGCCTCGCGCGCCGCGGTCGAAAGTGTGCAGCGCAAAAGCGCCGTCTCGCATCGTCTGAATCTCCCCGGCAAGCTCGCCGATTGCAGCTCGACCAATCCCGCCGAGTCGGAGCTGTTCATCGTCGAGGGCGATTCGGCAGGTGGATCGGCAAAGCAGGGACGCGATCGCGAGTATCAAGCGATCCTGCCGCTGCGGGGCAAAGTGCTCAATGCTCAGCAGGCGTCGGCCGCCAAGGTCAGCGCCAACAAGGAGCTGAGTGACATCATCTCAGCTTTGGGTTGCGGCGCCGGGCGCGACTTCGACGTCAGCAAGCTGCGCTACCACAAGGTCTGCCTGCTGATGGACGCCGATTCCGACGGTCACCACATCTGCACCCTACTGCTGACCTTCTTCTACCGGCAGCTCCCGGAGCTGATTCGCAACGGCAACGTCTACATTGCCCAACCTCCCCTCTTCCGCATCGAAGCGGGCAAAGAGCTGCACTGGGCGCTCGACGATCGCGAGCGCGATCGGCTACTCGCCAAACTCAACGGCAAGAATGTCACGGTGCAGCGCTTCAAGGGTCTCGGCGAGATGAACCCGAAGACGCTGAAGGAGACGACCCTCGATCCCAAACACCGCACGTTGTTGCGGGTCGAGGTCGCCGATCCGCTGCGCACCGACGAGACGATCGAGACACTGATGGGTAAGGAGGTCGAGCCGCGCTTCCGCTTCATCATGGATCGCGCTGCCAAGGTAGAAGAGCTCGACGTCTAGAGGCGCGTCTTCGAGACGGCGCTGCCGCGCCTCCTACCAACGAACCGTAGAACAGTTCCCGCACTAAGGCCCATTCGGCCTGAGAAGGCGCGAAGCGCCGTCCTTCGACGGTGCTCAGGACAGGTCTCGGAGGCGCAGATCGACCTGGGCTTCGAGACGCCCCTTCGGGGCTCCTCAGCCCGAACGGTTCGTTGGCTCATATCACCAGTGTCGGCGCTGGTGAGGCTCTCAGGCCGAACGGAGTAGCGCCTCCTCGGGCCGAACGGAGTAGCGCCTCGTCAGGCCGACCGGAGTTGGCTCACTCCCTCAGTAATCCCCTCCACCTCGCGCCGGGCACTAGTCAGGTAGGTGTAGACTGCGGGGACCAGGTAGAGAGTCAGGAAGGTCGAGAGCATCATTCCACCGACGACGGCGACACCTAATGACTGCCGGCTGCCAGCGGCGTCGCCGAGAGATAGCGCGATCGGCAGGACGCCGAGAATCGTCGATAGGGCAGTCATCAAGATCGGCCTCAGCCGCGCCGCCGATGCTTCGAGCGCGGCATCCATGATCGCGAGACCGCGCTCGCGTTGCTGATTGGCGAATTCGACGATCAAGATGCCGTTCTTGGTCACCAGTCCGATCAACATGATCAGACCGATCTGGCTGAAGACGTTGATCGTCTGGCCGAAGACCCACAAGCTGACCAGCGCGCCGGCGAGCGACAGCGGCACCGTAATCAGAATGATCAGCGGATCGCGAAAGCTCTCGAACTGCGCCGCCAGCACTAGATAGATCAGCGCCAGCGCGAAACCGAAGGCGAAGATCAGACTGGACGATGCGTCGGCAAAGTCGCGCGACTGGCCGGCAAGGCTGGTGCGGATACCCGCCGGCAGCACACGCGCCGCGACCTCGTCGAAGGCAGCGATACCGTCACCGAGAGTATGTCCCGGCGCCGTACCCGCCGAGATTGTCGCCGAAGTGAAGCGGTTGAAGCGCAGAATCGAGGCGGGGCCGACCGTCTCCTCGAAGTGCAGCAGGTTGTCGAGCGACACCATCGCTCCGCCACGGGCACGGACAAAAAGCTTGGCCAGGTCGCCCGGATCGTTGCGGTCGGCTCGCTCGACCTGACCGATTACCGAGTACTGCCGATCGTTCATCAAGAAGAAGCCGAAGCGCTGCCCGCCGTAGGCGAGTTGCAAGGTGCGGGCGATGTCCTGCACCGATACCCCGAGCTCGGCGGCACGACGGCGGTCGATCGACACCGCCCCTTCCGGTCGATTGAGCTTGAAATCGGAGTCGACGAAGCGCAGCACGCTGCTCTGCGAAGATTCCTCGAGGAAGCGCGGCAGTACCGCGACGAGATCCTCGAGCGTCGGCGACTGCAGCACGTACTGCACCGGCAAACCGGCACGGCGGTCGCCGATCGTCGGCACCTGCGCCGGAAAGGCGCGCACGCCATTGAAGCGGTCGAGGTCGCGGGAGAGCTGCTGAAATACCTGCTCCTGGGTACGCTCGCGGTCGTGCGGATCCTTCAAATACAGGCTAAAGCGGCCGGTCGCAGCCGTACCCCCGCGCGGTCCGCCGATGGCAAAGGCATGCTCGACCTCCGGAATCTCGTCGCGGACGTAGACCGCGATGCGATCGAGTTGGTCTTGCATGTAATCGAACGACGCACCTTCGGGAGCCCGCACATTGACCCGGATGTTCGAGCGATCTTCGAGCGGAGCAAGCTCGCTCGGCAAGCCACGCAGGCACAGCACGATCCCCACGGCGGTAGCGAGAGTCAGCGGCAGCACCAGCCAGCGTAGCCGCAGAAACGACTGCAAGGTACGCCGGTACGCTGCGGTCAGCGCCTCGAAGAAGGGCTCGCTCCAGCGATAGAACCAGCTGTGCCCGCCCTCGCGCTTGAGCATGAAGCGACACATCATCGGCGACAGCGTCAGCGCAAC
>DASPMH010000245.1:0-2136 GCA_035627175.1 Terriglobales bacterium
CGTCGGCCAAGCGCAAAGCCGCGAGAAACCGCCGAGCGAGCAGATAGACGCAGCCGCCCGCCACGATATCGACTACGTAGTGCTGCTTGACGAGCAGAGCCGACGCGACGATCGCGACGGCAAAGAACGTGTGGACCCACCGTGCCCGTCGCCGCCAGTTCAGTTGCGCCAGAAGCAGGCCGTTGGCCGCGTGAAGGCTGGGAAGGCAATTGTGCGGAGCGTCGAACCAGCGCCAGAACGCGTCGGCCAGGCCGTACGCGTCTGCGCCATAGAAGAGCTCCCGCGGCATCCTGACCGGCATGAAGACGAACAACGGAAGGCACATGAGCATCTGGAAGTAGGTCGCGTAGAAGGCCTGATTGGCGGCCTCGTCGGTTTCGGAACGTGCCAGCGTCCACCAGAAGAAAGGGATGTACGCCACGTAGAGCGGAAGCAGCTCGGGGACGAACGGAATCGCGTTGTCGAGGGTCGAAAGCGGAAGCTGGCGCGGTTCGAATAGAAGAAGTCGGTTACTGATCTGATAGAGCGCGATGTAGGGAGCCCACAGCACCAGATACCAGAACGGGTTGGCCGGCCGCCGGATGAGGAGTGGCAGCCGGATCATGATGCCACATGCGCAGAGATGGGCTGCAGCACTGCCTCAGCTTGCCGGCCGCGATCCTTTCGCCAAGCCAATGCCGCTCCAGCGATGACGGCCAGTGCGATCCATTGGGAAGTCGCCAGCAGCCCATAGACCCCGCGCTCCGTGTCCGCCCTCGCGAACTCCGCGGCAAAGCGAAAGACCGAGTAGCAAACGATCGAGGGTACGAACACCGCGCGTGAACGGGCCTGACGAAACGCCAGCAAGGCAAGGATCGCCAGGAAAGCTGCCTCGCAGCCTGGGTTGGTACGACCGGCAGCGAGCGTTCACCCGATGCCACCAAGCCGGCGTGAACGTGTTCGAAGTACACTGGTGACCCGACGGGAAAGCTGACCCCGAAGCGCGGCGAAACCACGCCGTAGCAACAGCCCTGCAGCCAGCATCCGACCCGCGCCGACGAAAGCACGGCCAGCAGCATTGGGGTCCACAGGTCCAGCGCTCGCCGGAGCTTCAGCCTCGTTCCCACTGTCGCCAGGGCGACGCTTGCTGGAAGCACAACGATGGCCCCGTAGAGGGTTTTCGGGCCGGATAGCGGATCGAGGTAGTACGCAAGGGCGCTGGCGTCCACCGGCAGCCAGAGCGAGGTGTTGGCGTCGAAGGCGTACGCGAACAGCTTGGCGCCGATTGCCGAGACGTAGACCGTCACCAGGTAGCGCAGCGGCAGCCAGCTTAGTTGCACCGTCGATCGCAAGACGAGGTAGCCGAGGACAATGCCGATCAGGAACATCGTGTTCCAGATGGACAACGTCGTACCGAACAGGCTCGAGTCGTGCGGATACATGAGTTCAGGGCGTCGTTGGAGACTCGGCCAAAAGCTCGGCGACGAGGGGATTTTTCGTGGCTGCAGGATCGGCACGTGAAAGCTCGGCCGCCCAACCCCGCGCCTCCGAGCGATCGCCAGATGCCACGGCGACGCGTACCAGTCCGGCGAGTGCTTCTCGCTTGGTCTGCTCGTGCTGGATCGCCGACATCAAAACGACCCGGGCCACGTTGGGAACTCCCGCGTTCAAGTAGGCGTGCGTGATGTCGGTGAGGGCGCGTGGATACAACGGATCGGCCTTCAGGCACGCTGAAAGCGCGCGAACGGCTTCCGGCCAGCGGCTCTCCTCGCCATGAATCATACCGAGCGCATACCAGGCGGCCGCAAAACCCGGATCGATGGCAACGAGTGCGTCCAGCTCGGTGCGCGCCATATCGATGCGGCCCATGGCAATCAGCAGCATCGCCAGGTTGTGGCGCGGCCCCACCGCACGCGGCTCCAGAGTGATCGCACGGCGATAGGCTGCCTCCGCCTCGGCGCCTTCACCTTGTGCCGACAGGAAAATGCCCATGTTGTGGTGGGACTCAGGCTCGTCGGAGCCGATGGCGGCGAATGTTTTCCAGTCCGCGAACGCAGCCTGCACGGAGCTACGATGCTCCGGCGTCAGCTCCGCAAGATCGATGCCGCGCAGGCCCCATGCGGCGTTGACACGAACCGCTCGCACTGGATCGCTCGC
>DASPMH010000246.1:0-6671 GCA_035627175.1 Terriglobales bacterium
AGGTGTGTAGCTGCGCTCGGCAGAGCGCGGCAGGTGTGTAGCTGCGCTCGGTAGAGCGCGGCAGGTGTGTAGCTGCGCTCGGTAGAGCGCGGCAGGTGTGTAGCTGCCGTCGGTAGACGGCGGCAGCTACGCTACGCCTCGCGCCGTGGCGAGACTCGCAGAACTCCCCCGCGCCTGCGGCGCTGAGGCTTTCGCCGGCGAAAGCCTCAGCCCTTTGGGACCTTTGGGAAAGGGGCACTATCGGCGGACGCCGTCGAATTGCTGGCCGTCGTTGCGCCGGACACCAGCGGCTTCGATGGTGCTCTGCCAGCAGTTGCCGGTGAGGCTCTCGGAGAGTTGCACCACCACCGTTGGGTCGACCCCGAAGTACTGTGCCCCCGCCAGCGGCGCCGCCAGCGGCAAGGCTTCGCCTTTGGCCGTCAGCTGAAGCTTGCCGCGGCCGGCCGCGCCGCCTTTGAGCACCAGCTTGCGGACACCGGCGTGAGCACCGTCGCGATCGCGGAAAACGAATCCGCTGCTACCGATCGCGCGCCAACAGCTGCGGCTGCCGCAGAGGCCGCCGCCAGGGAGGTTGAGCCCCATCGACAACTGCGGCGTCCCCCCAATGGAGTCGTAGACACACAAACGATACGTCGCCGAAGCCGACAGCGGATCGCCGAAATCGGCCGCGGCGAGCGGTGCTGCCAGACGCGTCGCCTTGAGCGACAGCTGCCGGCGCACACCCTCGCCATCGCGCAATTTGAAGCCGTCGCTGCTGCCGCCGACGCACCCGGGCAACGGCTCTAGCGGACAGTCGCCGGCGGCCGTCGGGGTCGCGCTCGGCGTTGTCGTCGGCGTCGCGCTGCCAGTCGGCGTCGCTGTCACAGTCGCTGTGGCCGTAGGCGTTGCAATATCCACAACCGTCGGCGTTGCGGTATCGAAAGCAGTCGGCGTCGGCGTCGGCGTCGGTGGCGGCGGCGTATACAGCAAGCCTACCTCAGCCTGGGTCAGCGCCCGCCCATAGATGCGCAAGTCATCCATCTGACCGTTCCACGGATTGCCGCCGAAGCTGGTGTCGCCGATGCGCAGCGGATTGGGCAGCTGCCCGCCTGCGCCGCTGGCGAATTCAGTGAACATGCCACCACCGTCGTAGTACAGCCGCGTCCGCCAGATCGCGCCATCGAGGCGGTTGACCATCGTCAGCAGATGCCACTGCCCGTCATTGAGAGCCGGTGCGGTCACCAGCGCGGCGCCCCACTGATTGCCGTTGATCGGCTGCACGCTGGTCGCCGGATCGGTGACCCACAAACGGTACTGCACTGGCCACTCCGGTGGATTGCCGTCCTTGCCGAAGAGTGTGCTGTAGCTGCCGTTGCTAGTGGTGCGCACCCACACCGAGATGGTGAAGGCGTCGCCCTGAGGATCGAAGTTCAGATCGGCCTGATCGGCCGGATAGAAGGGCGGCATGGTCGCGCTGGTGTCGGCCTGACCATACGCGCCGCCGAAGCGGCCGTCGGCGATCCACTGCGCCGTGGCGACGTCGGTCGAGTGATTGTTGCCATTCGGTGCGGAGTCCCACACCCGCGTGCCGCTGCCCTCGTCGAAGGTGTAGTGCAGGATCAGATCCGGATCGGCGACGAAGCCGCCGGCGGGCGTCGCATCGAGGACCAGCGCACGGGTAGCGCTGCCCGAGCTGTCACTGACGCGGACGACGATCTCGGCGCGCCCGGGCGCCGTCGCGACGCCGGCGATCTCGCCGGCAGCGCTCAGGGTCAGCCCCGGCGGCAGCACGCCGGCATCGACTGTCCAGCTGCGGGCGCCGACGCCGCCCTCGGCCGAGAGCAGCTGCGAGTACGGTTCGCCGACGATCGCCTCGGGCAAGGTTGCGGTGAGGACAGCCAACGCGGGATTGATCTGCACCACCGCAGCGGAGCTTATCGCTTCACCGACGGCATTGGTCACCGTGACGGTATAGCTTCCGCCGTCGGCGAGACTGACCGCGGCGACCTCGAAAATCGGGCTGTCGTCGCCGACCAGCTCCGCACCGCGATGCCACTGATAGGCGAATGGACCGGTGCCGCTGACCACCACCGACAGTCGCAGCGTATTGCCGGCAGCGAGGCTGACGCCCGCAGGATCCTCTACGATCGCCGGGGCCTGCGGTGCCGGTGGTGGTGGGGACGGCAACGGATCGCCGGCGTCGTCGCGCCCGTCAAGCTGGCGGATGTAGGCGAAGAGATCGGTGCGCTCGCCGGCAGACAAGCTGACGACAACGCGGTGCGGCTCGGCCGCCGCGAGGTCGTCGGCATCGGCGACGACGACGGCATTGAGGAAGAAATCCGACAGCTCGCCGGTCGGCCGCAGAATTTCGATGGTATTGGTTGCGCCCGGATCGAGCTCGGCCGTGGCGACGTGCCAGCGCCAGCCACTGAGCTGCCAGCCATTGTCGGGCCCCTGTCGCAGCACCGCGAACGACTGCTCGACGCCATTGACGCTCAAGATCGCGCTGTTGGCGAAGTACTGCTTGGCGTAGCGAATGGCGATGCGCGCCGAGCCGCCGGCGCCGCCATCGACGTTGCTGAAGCGCACCCCCGGCCGCGACGGCGCACCGGCCTCGTTGCCGAGATAGACGCTGGTGCCGCCGAGCATGCCGCGCTCGGAGCCGCCGCCACCCTGCCCTGGCGTCTCGTTGACGATGCCGACGCCGGGCGGCATCGCCGTGGTCAGCAGCTCGCCCTCGGCCGCGAGCAGTAAGGTGCCGCCGGCATAGCCGAAGACATCCTCGAGCGCGGCGGCCTGGCCGTGATGCAGATAGACGCGCGTCGCGTGCAGGCCGTCGAGGCTCGGCGTATCGATGCCCGTAAGGGGCGCGCCGAGACGGAGGCCGCTGAACCAGGCTTCGGAGGCATGGTGGACGCGGCTGCCGACATCGGCGAGGAGATGAGTATCGATCGGTCCTAGCCCACTGTTGGTGTGACTCGCGCCGCTGTGACACGTGGTGCAGCCTTCGCTCTGAAAGATCGCCCGCCCGCCGACCCCAGCCGCGGTCAGGCTGCCGTCCGGGTTGCGAGCCGGGCTGCGCGGCACATGGGCGTTGGTCAAAGAGGAGATGTACGCCGCGAGCGCGTCGAGATCGCTGCTGAGACCGGTCTTCCCGGACGCCGGCGAAGGATGGAGCAAAGCGAACTGCTGCGGCGTCGCGTCGAGGAAGCCGCTGCCGCCGAAGCGCGCGCGGATGTCGTGCTCGAAGTCCTGAATCTCGTCGAAGTTGCCGGTCCAGTGGACGTTGCCGTGTCCGAGCCCGGCGCGGCCGCGCAGGTCGGTGGTGCGCCGCAATCCTTCGCCGCGGCCGGTGAAGTCCCACACCCGCCCGTCGTGACCGCCGTCGATGTGGCAGCTGGCGCAGCTGATGTAGCTGTCGGCGCTCATCCGTGCGTCGGCGGCGTTGTAAAAGATCCGCTTGCCGGTAAGGACCTCGGCGGCAAGCATCTCGGAGGCGACGGTCGCGGTGGTGGCGAGCTCCGGCAGAGTGGTGCGGTTCTCGAGCAGCAGCGGGGCGGCGTCCCGAACCGTGACCGTGCGGCCCATGAAGTCATGGCTGAAGAGACGATGGGTGACGCTGTCGATCAGCACGCCCTGCGGTGCCAAGCCGGTTTCAAGCTCGAGGCTGATCACCGCCGGCGAGGTCTCGGTCGAGCCCGGCGCCTCGGCGGTGATCACCGGCGCCAGGTTGAGCATGTCGACGCCAACGACACGGTTGTTGCCCTGCAGCGCCACCAGCAGCGTGTCGCCGAGCGGCGTGAAGGTCAGCGCGCTCGGGCTGTCGCTGTTGTCGAAATCCCGCCGCGAGTTGCGGATCTCCTGATTGCTGTCGAGATCGAGGAATGACACCACCGCGCGCACGCTGGTCTCGTGGGTCAGATCCGCGACACCGTAAGCGAGACCTCGCAGGACGTTGTCCTGCTTCGAAGCGACCGCAGCGCGGCTGCCGTCAGGAGAGATGGCGATCGCGGCCAGGTAGTTCGGCACGCCCGCGGCGCGATCGCCGCCGTCGAGAGTATTGGCCGACTCGAGCGCCAAAGTGCGCACCCACTCGAGCCCCGGCGAGGCACCAGCTAGCTCGGCGACTTCTCCGTGAAGGTCGGGCGAAAGGAAGCGGGTGACCAGCACCCGGGTGCCGTCGGCGCTCACTGCCAGCGCCCGCGGCGTGGCGAACACCGCGCGAACCGCCGGAGCGGCATTGGCATCGGCGGCACTGTAACGATGCACCTGGCCGGAGCCGTAGAGGCTGACGAAGAGGGCTTGACCGTCGGGCGAGGCGACGATGCTGAAGGGCGCCGCGCCATAGGCGAGCGCGATGCTCGCGTGGGTGCTGCCGTCGGCTTCGAGAACCCGAATCTCGTCGGCATCGTGGCAGGTGATCCAGTACCGCCCGTTGCCGTCGCGAGCGATGCCGCGCGGGTCGGCACAAACCGGGTGCTCGTCGACCTTGTCGCCGCTGGTCGCGTCGAGAACGCTGACGCTGTCGGCGTCGGGATTGACCACCCACAACCGCTGGCTGCCGCCGTCGTTGCCAGAGACGAGGGCGCTGCTGTGCGTCGGTCGCGGACCAGGCGGCAGCGGATCGACGACGAGCAAGCGCAGCGAGCTGGTGCTTATGTTGCCGTTGCCGTCGCGGACCTGTACCAGCACTCGCGGCCGGCCGGCGTCGGCGTAGCTATCGCTGGCGAAGGCGTCGCTGCCCCACTCGCTCCAGCTGCCGTCGAAGTTGAAGCGATACTCGAGCGGCACGGTGCCGGTGGCCGAGACGGTGACGGTGACCGACTGCGCCGGAGCAGGCTGATAGATGTCGGCGGTCACCGCGGTGATCTGCGGCAGCGCCGCTGCGTCGATGCCTGTACCGGTCGAGAAGCGGAAGGAGTACGGCTCGATGAAGTTGCCGGCGGCGTCTTGGAAGCCGATTTGATTGCCGGGGTCGGAGAGGAAGTCGACCTGGTAGGTGGTCTCGCCGGCGAGGCCGTCGTCGGGGGTGAAGGTCAAGTTGCCGGAGAAGTCGTGGATCAGAAAACCTTCGACCGCGACGCCGAGCGAATCGTCGGGGAGGACAGGACGGACGGTGAAGTCGATGCCGTTGCGCGGAGCGCCGTTACGGGGATGCTCGTGCAGCAGGAAGCTGAGCGGCGCGTGGCGCGGGTAGCCGGTGCGGTTCGCTTGCGGGATGTGGAAGCTGACTCGCGGCGGGGTATCGTCGGCGGCTTGCTGATGGACCCAGATCGACATGCCCTGGGCTTGGTACTGGGGCGTACCGTAGCCGTGCGGGTAGCCACCGGTGACCCAAAGATTACCGAGCGGCAGCGACATCTGGGTGGTGTCGGCGAAGTTCGGCGCGCCTTCGTTGAGGGTCAGCACGATCGGGTCGGCATCGCCGGCGAGAAAGCGGGTCATGTCGATCTTGCGGTTGTGAATGAACCCGAACTGGTCCTGGTAGACCGGATAGGAAGCGTTGGTGAAGCCCGGGATGGTCAGGCTGGCGAGCAGCGACAGCGAGCCGTCGCCGGCTGGGTCAGCGGCGCGGCTGATGTCGGCGCCCATCAAGATGTTGGTCTCGGAGCCGATGACGTAGAGGCCTGTGCCGTCGCTGAAGAGGTTCGGCCAATAGCCGCGAAAGCCGCCGGCGAGTGTGCCGACCAGCTGAGGCGTCACCGAGCGGTTGTCGGGATCATCGAAGTCGTAGTGCAGACGATAGACGACGATGCCGTCGTGGCCGGCGGCGCCGCTGCGGGCGTAGATCAGCAGATCGCCGAAGAACATCGGGTGCCAATCGCCGCCGCCGAAGTTGCCGACGTGATCGAAGCGGGCCAGCTCTTCGAACTGGACGAGGCCACCGGCTCCGATGCGGGCGAAGTCGATGGTGAAATCGGCGTCGGGCACGCCGTACCAGGGGAAGGAGGCGAGCCAGGGAGCGGCTTGCGCCGAGCGGTTATAGCCGATGGGGAATTCGGTGATGATCGGTATGCCGTTAGGGATGTTGAAAACGCCGCGCTCGGGGATGCCGCCGAAGGACGCGACGTGCATCACCTCGGGCAGCACAAAATTTTCGTGCTGCGCCGTGCCGTGGGCGTTCCAGCCAGCGTTGCCCTCGTGCCACTCATTGTCGGGATAGACGAGGTTGAAGTCGGACGGGAAGCGGCGGACCGGGTTGTTGGGATCGGCGACGTCGTAGACGCGCATCTGCAGATCCGAGCCGGGTCGCGATCCGGGTGCCTCGGCGCCGACGATCAGCCAGCCATTGAGATAATTGAGCGAGGTGGTTCGCCCGGTGGCTTCCGAATCGTTGTCGAGCGGATGGCTCAGCAAAGTGCCCGGCGCTTCGGCCCGCGGCAGGTTGAGAAAGCCAGCCGTGGTAGCTTGGCCGCCGGCAACCGACACCGAAAGCAACAGCAAGCCGAATCCAGCAATCGACGGCAACCAACGAGGAGCAACCTGTGCAAGCATGGCCGGCCATTCTTCGTGCTTGTCCACCCCAATGGCAAGCACAAACTCAGGCATGTAGCTGCGCTCGGTAGAGCGCGGCTTCTCGGCTTACCAGCGCGGCGGCTCGGTAGAGCGCGGCTACCCGGCTTACCAGCGCGGCGGCTCGGTAGAGCGCGGCTTCCCGGCTTACCAGCGCGGCGGCTCGGTAGAGCGCGGCT
>DASPMH010000247.1:0-5359 GCA_035627175.1 Terriglobales bacterium
GGTGATGCTCAGCGATTTCGCCGATCGCCCGCCGCGCACCGTTGCCGATGACGAGATCCTCGCGATCGGACGCCGCCGCCTGCGCTTTCTATCGACACCGCACCTACCCCACGGCTGGGATGCCGGGCTGTGGTTCGATCAGACCGATCGGACGCTGTTCTGTTCCGATCTGTTCTTCCAACCGGGCGACCCGGCGGCGATGGAAGATAGCGACATCTTAGCGCCCGCCGAAGCCGCGATCCGCACCGGCCAGGCGGGACCGCTTGCGAACGACGTGCCCTACACTCGCCACACCGACGCTCATCTGGCACGCCTCGCCGAGCTCGAGCCGGCGACCCTGGCGGTGATGCACGGCTCGAGCTTCCGCGGCGACTGCCGCGGCGCGATCGACGGACTGCGCTCGGTGCTGCGCCAGGTCCTCGGCTGAAATCAGTCGGTCGGCAATAGGCGGAACACCTTCTTGCCGATGCGGTAGGTGGTGAAGTCGCGGCGATCGAGGGTGAAAACCACTTGCGTGTTCAACCGCTCGGCGAGCACCACCAGCGAAGCGTCGGCGAAATCCATCGGCAGGTCGGCATAGCGCTGCATCAAGGCGGCGGCGCGTGAGAGATCGTCCGGAGTGAGCTCGGCGAGCTCGACGCCGCCAGCCGCAAGGAAGGCGAGGCAGGTCTGCTGCGCCTTGGCGGCGAAGTCGAGCAGGTAGAGGGCCTCGGTGACCACCGCCAGCGTCGTCACCCGGCGGTGCTGCCGCAGTTCTTCGAGCGTGCGGCGACATGCCTCGCGCTTGCGATCGGAGGGATCGAAAAGGGCGACCAGAGGACCGGTATCAACGAGCACGATGCCGGCGGCCACTCAGCTTCCCCCGCAGGTACTTCTCGCTATTCTCGGCGAGATCGCCGCGGCCACTGCCACCGTACGACGGCTCATCCTCGATCAGCAGGAAGGGATCGTCCTCCTCTTCCTCGCGCACGGCATTGCAGTACCGCGCCACGGCCTCGCGCACCAAAGTGGACCGGGTAGTCTTCCGTCGCGCCGCGATTTCATCCAGCTCACGGCTGAGATGATCCGGTAGGCGAATGCTCGTCATGGCCATAGCGGTACCGTATGACACATCGCCCACGAACGCAATACATATGGATCATCCGGGCAAATCGAAAAGCAGGACTTCGGCATCGCGGCGAGCGAGCATCCGCACCTGATCCTCGCCGCTGATCGCCACGCCGTCCCCTGCCGCGACGGTGACGCCGCCGATCTCGAGCTCACCGCGCGCTATCTGTACCCAAGCGTGACGTCCCGGCCGCAAGGGCAACTGCACGGCCATGCCAGGGCCGATCAGCGAGCTGTAGACGTCGACATCCTGATTGATGTGGACCGAGCCGTCGCGGCCAGCGCGGCTGGCCACCAACCGCAGCTGATCCTGTCGTTCGGCCGCCGAGAAAGCCCGCTGCTCGTACGATGGCGGAAGACCATTCCGCTCCGGCAGGATCCAGATCTGCAGGAAATGGACTAGCTCCTGGTCAGAGGAGTTGAATTCGCTGTGACTGACGCCGCTGCCGGCGCTCATCTTCTGGATCTCTCCCGGCCGGATCACCGAGCCCGTCCCCATGCTGTCCTTATGCTCGAGGGCACCCGAGAGGACGTAGCTGAGGATCTCCATGTCACGATGACTGTGGGTGCCGAAGCCTTGCCCCGGCTGAACCCGGTCTTCGTTGATGACCCGCAGCTGCCGAAATCCCATGTATCGGGGGTCGTGATAATCGGCGAAGGAAAAGGTGTGATAGCTCTCCAGCCAGCCGTGCTGAGCATGGCCCCGGTCGTGGGCGCGTCGAATCTGAATCATAGGGCTCCTTTTTGCTTTGAGAATTTCTCCGCGGGCGCAGACTTTTCGATGGACTAACGCGAGCGTCGTGCTGACAATGCGGGTCCTTTATGTCGCACTATCTTCGCGTTCGTTCGCTCCGTCTAGCAAGCCGCGCGGCTGCGGTAACCGCCCTGCTCTTCGCCGTGGTTGCGCCTGCATTCGCGGCGCCGGCTGTCAGCCTCGGCACGGCCGACGCGGTCGCCGGCGGATCGGTGCAGGTGCCCCTGCGACTCTCTGCCGCAGAGGGCGTCCACGCGCTGTCGAGCGATCTCATCTTCGATTCCGCGACACTGCGCATCGGCAATCCCGCCACTAGCTGTGCCTTCGCCAACTTGCCGGCGGGCTGCCTGGCGAGCATTCCGACCAGCCTGTGTTCTGACCGCGCCACGCGCTGTCTGAGCGACTCCGACTGCGGCGGTCGCGGACGGTGCAATGTCGTCCGCCTCGGCGCCGCTTGCATGGAGCCGATCGGTGACAGCACCTGGGCCAGCTGCAGGCTGTCTGTCCCGGCCGGTGCCGCCGACCAGACGAGCGCCATCACCAACATCTGTGACATCACCGATCAGAGCGGGCAGACCGTTCGCGGCGCCAGCTGCGCTCCCGGCCTGGTGCGCATCGGCGGCAAGTCTCAGCGCACCCGCGATCGCCACCGCAATCGTCGCGCTCCGGCCTACGGACTCGATCGCGAGCGGCCGCGGCCGCACGCCACTCGCACACCCGGCCGCGGTGACGACGACGATCGTGCGCCGGCAACGCCGACTGCGACGGCTACCGCCACAGCGACGCCGGCGCGATAGCCGCCCCAAATCTTTTTTCATCATCCGCAAAATTATCGTTGCTTGCACACCCAAAATGGGATTATTTCCCATTTCGAGAATACGAGCGTTCGATGCTCACCACGGCAAGGAGAGGAGCGATGATGCGAAAAGCATTCGGAGTGTTGGCGATTCTATTGATGGCGACGCCGCTGCTGGCGGTGCCGCCGGAAGGCCGACCGGGTCGCAAGAACCGCGATTGCGCCCACCAATGTCGCGCTGCCCTGCGCAGCTGCAATCAGGATGTTCGCGACGCCTTCCGCACCTGCACCGAAGCGAGCTGTGCCGCCGAGAGCGAAGCTGCGATCGCCGCATGCGAAGCAGACCCGCAATCTGAGGAATGCGCTGCGGCGCGTGAGGCTTTCGACATCTGCCGCCAGCCCTGCGCCGATACCGCCAAGGAGGACCGCCGCAGCTGTCGCGCCACGACCCAGCTCTGCATCGTCGAGTGCCCCGACCGCCAGGTCCGCCCGACGCCCAATGTTCCTGATCCCGCCTGCGTCGCCGCATGCCGCGACGAGCTCAGCAGCTGTACCAGTGCCGCGCATGATGCCGCCGGTGCCTGCAACGATTCCTGCGGTGGGCTGATCACCGCTGCGACCGAAGCCTGCGCCGCAGCCCCCGGGCGCGCCTGCGCCGCCGCTCGTCACGAGGCCAACCGCTGTCTGCACGACTGTGGCCGGCAGGTTCGCGAAGGGGCCGGCAACTGCAGCAAGGCCGCGCACCTGTGCGGCCGCGCGTGCCGCGCTTCGTGAACCGCCTCGACGGCCGCCACCCCCGCGGCCGTTGCGCCGGCCCCATCGCATGATGGGGTCGGCTACACCCAGGTGGGAGCGCAATCGGCGGCGCGCCGCAGCGATTGCGCTCCCCCGGGCTGCTGAACCGAGCCGGCGTTAGCATGCTGCCGCGAGCGCTCAAGCCGCTGTTCGCCGCGGCCGTCAGCCAGCTCCTGCGACCGCTGGTGCGTCAGATCATCAGCTACGGCATGTCGTACCCAGCCTTCGATCGTATCGTCCGCCAGGTGTTCGTCGAGGCCGCGGAGCGCGACTTCGCCCTCCCCGGCAAGCGGGCGACCGACAGCCGGATCGCCCTGGTCACCGGGATCAATCGCAAGGAGGTCGCCTCCTTGCGACAGCGTGTCGACACCGCGTCGGCCGCGACCGAGGTTGAAGACAACCTGGTCACTCATGTGATCGGCCGTTGGATGGCCGGTCCACCCTACGCCACCCCCGATGGCCTCGCGCGCCGGCTGCCCTACGAGAGCCAAGAAGGACGGACGGCCTCCTTTGCGCAGCTGGTGCGTAGCGTTGCCGGCGTCGACATCCCGGTGCGCTCGGTGCTCGACGAGTTGCTGCGCATCGGTGTCGTGCAACGGCGGGAGGACGGATCGCTGGTGCTTTGCCGGGAAGGCAATCTGCCCGCCGACGACGTTGAGACCAAGCTCGCCTTGCTCGGTTCTGAGCCCGCCGAGCTATTTCGCTCGATCGTCCACAACATCGAGCAGCCCGCCGCCGCCTGGCTGCAGCGCAAGATCGCCTACGACAACATCGGCAGCGACGCCTTGCCGCAATTGCAGCAAGAGATCCGGCGGCTCGGCGAAGAGTACCTGCGCCGCCTCAATGCGCTGCTCGCCTCGTACGATCGCGACCGCAACGCTGAGGCCCCCGGCGGCGCGCGGGCCCGAGTTGCCGTCGGCATCTATTATTTCGAGGAAGAGGTTCGCCCTGAGGCAAGCTCCGGCAAGGAGCCGCCGACCAAACCGGTGCGCCGGCGGAGATCACTATGACCCGTAACCTCGTCACCGTTGCGATTCTGCTCGCCGTCGTCTCGGGGTGCTCCTCTTCCGACGGCGGCCCGGTCGGCACCGGCATCAGCGGCGCGTCGATCAGCGGCAATGTCGTCGCTGTCGACGGAGCCGAGGTCGCCGGTGTTGCGGTCAGCATCGAAGAAGTGTCCGGCTTGCAGGCGACTACCGATGCCGAAGGCAATTTCGAGCTCAGTGGCGACTTCGCCGGTCCAATCACATTGCGCTTCGATGCCCGCGGCATCAGCTCGAGCGGCCGTTTCGATGTGCCGCAACAAGCTCGGCTGGTTCTGCACGACATCAGCGTCCGTCGGGATCGCATCGAGGTCGACACCGTCCGCTTGATCGATTTCCGAGGAGCGATCCGTTTGATCGACTGCGACGACGGGACGTTGTTGATCGACGACCGCCGCGGCGTCGCCAATCAGTTTCTGGTTCGTCTCAGCGAAGACACGGCGATCTCGCGCGGTGATGCCGTGCTCGCCTGCGCCGACCTGGAGATCGGCCAGACGGTCGCCGTCGAAGGCGCGGTTCAGCCGGCTGACCGCACCATCGTCGCCGTCAGCGTGGCGGTAAATCCCGGCCGCCCGGGAGACGGCTCCGCGGTCGTCGAGGTGCGCTTCCACGGGCGCGTCCGTGTGGTCGCCTGTCCGGCGCGCATGATTCAGCTCGAGGACGCGCTGCTCGGCCGCACCCGTTTGCGTCTGACCGAGGCGACCCGCATCTTCGATGCCTCGCAGCGCGCAATCGCGTGCAGTGGCATCGCCGTCGGCGACATCATCTCCGGCCGTGGCGGGCTCGATACTCGGCGGCCAAACGCGATCGAGGCGCTCCAGCTGAACGTGATGCCACCAGCGGGATAGGACCGTGCTCCACCCG